>NZ_JBPPSW010000008.1:0-222964 GCF_051337705.1 Arthrobacter sp. IK3
GGGGGGGCCAGTTGGCCCGCCCCACTGTTTTTTTAAGCCGAGTAGAATTGGCTTGATCCAAAATTTTTCAACAAGGAGAACCATGGCCAGCTTTGTAGACCGTGTTGTACTGCATGTTTCAGGCGGTGCCGGCGGCCATGGTTGCGTGTCCGTAAAGCGTGAGAAGTTCAAGCCGCTTGGCGGTCCCGACGGCGGCAACGGCGGGGACGGCGGGGACGTCATCCTGCGCGTTGACGGCCAGACCACCACCCTGCTGGACTACCACCACGCACCGCACCGCCACGCTGGCAACGGCGGACCGGGCATGGGCGACTGGCGCGCCGGCAAGACGGGGGAGACCCTGGTGCTTTCCGTACCGGAAGGAACCGTCGTCAAGACCAAGGATGGCAAGGTCCTTGCAGACCTGGTTGGCATGGGCGCCGAATACATCGCCGCGGCAGGCGGACAGGGCGGCCTGGGCAACGCCTCGCTCTCCTCGCAGAAGCGCAAGGCCCCCGGCTTCGCCCTGCTCGGCACCCCCGGCGACGAGCGGGACATCGTCCTGGAACTTAAGTCCATCGCAGACATTGCACTGGTTGGGTTCCCGTCCGCCGGCAAGTCCTCCCTGATCGCTGCGATGTCCGCTGCCCGGCCAAAAATTGCCGACTACCCCTTCACTACGCTTATTCCGAACCTCGGCGTTGTCCAGGCCGGCGATGTCCGGTTCACGGTGGCGGACGTTCCCGGCCTGATTGAAGGTGCTTCGGAGGGCAAGGGACTGGGACACCACTTCCTCCGGCATGTTGAGCGATGCGCCGCCCTGGTCCATGTGCTGGACTGCGCGGCCCTCGAAACGGACCGCGATCCGCTTGGGGACCTCGACGTGATCGAGGCCGAACTCGAAAAGTACGAAGTGGACATGAGCTACGCCGGTGCTGACGGCGACGTCGTGCCCTTGAACCAGCGGCCCCGCCTGGTGGCGCTGAACAAGGTGGACGTTCCTGACGGCCGCGACATGGCTGAATTCGTCCGTCCCGAACTCGAGAAGCGCGGTTATCGTGTCTTCGAGGTCTCCGCGGCCAGCCACGAGGGACTGCGCGAACTCGGCTTCGCGATGGCTGCCATCGTCGCCGAGGCCCGCAAGGCCGTGGAAACGGCGCCGCCGCGCGTCGCGCCCCCCGTTGTCCGTCCCCGCTCCGTCAACGCCAAGGGTGGATTCACCATCCGGCGGGAAGAGCGGAACCTGGAGCCGCTGTTCCGCGTCCTGGGTGAGAAGCCCGTGCGCTGGGTCCAGCAGACAGACTTCACCAACGACGAAGCCGTGGGCTACCTCGCGGACCGCCTGGCGAAGCTTGGCGTTGAAGACCAGCTCTTCAAGGCAGGCGCAAAGCCCGGCGACGCCGTGGTGATCGGCGAGGGCGACGGCGTTGTCTTCGACTGGGAGCCGACCATGATCGGCGGAGCCGAGCTCCTTGCAGCGTCCCCGCGCGGCTCGGACATCCGCATCGAAGAGTTCTCCCGTCCCACCCGCAACGAGAAGCGTGAAGACCACCAGAAGCGCAAGGATGCCCGTGCGGCAGCCCGCGCGGAGCTGGAAGCCGAACGCAAGGCTGGAATCTGGACCGAGTCGGTGAACTACAAGCACTCCCGCCCCACATCGGGCGATGACGACTAATCGCTTCACAGACGCGGGGCACGGGCCCGCTTGGGCATAGGCTGGTTCGGTCATGAGGAAAGAAAACGCTGAAGCCAAGTCCACCGCCGCACCCAAGCGCCCGTTGATGTCCCGTGCCGGACTGGCACGTGCCCGCCGCGTCGTCGTTAAGGTGGGGTCCTCCTCCCTGACGTCGGTTGCGGGCGGTATCTCGGATGAGGCCCTGACCTCGCTGGCGGACGTGCTGGCAGCGCGGCGCCGGCAAGGAACCGAAGTCATCCTCGTGTCCTCCGGTGCCATCTCCGCCGGACTGGCCCCGCTGGGGCTGTCCAAGCGGCCCTCACAGCTGTCCACCCAGCAGGCTGCTGCCAGTGTTGGGCAGGGCCTGCTGATGGCCCGCTACACGGAAGCGTTCGGTCGCCACGGAGTCACGGTCAGCCAGGTCCTGCTGACCATCGAAGACCTCATGCGGCGCACGCACCACGCCAATGCGCACCGGGCGCTGGAACGCCTGCTGAACTTCGGCGTCGTGCCCATCGTCAACGAAAATGACACTGTGGCCAGTCACGAGATCCGCTTTGGCGACAATGACCGCCTGGCCGCGCTGGTGGCGCACCTGGTCAAGGCAGACGCCCTGATCCTGCTTTCCGACGTCGACTCCCTCTACGACGGTCCGCCGTCGGCCGGAGCCCGCCGTATTCCGGAGGTTACCGGAATGAAGGACCTGGAAGATGTCCGGATCGGCAAGGTCGGCAAAGCGGGCGTGGGTACCGGGGGCATGGTCACCAAAGTGGAGGCCGCGACCATCGCCGCCCAGTCCGGCATTCCCGCCCTGGTTACCTCCACTGAAAACGCAGCGGCGGCCCTGGCCGGCGAAGACGTGGGTACCTGGTTCACCACGCGGGGCGTCCGCCAGCCCATCCGCCTGCTCTGGCTGGCCCATCTGGCCCGCATCCAGGGAACGCTCGTCCTGGACGACGGCGCGGCGCGGGCCGTGGGGGAGCGCCGCCGTTCCCTGCTCCCGGCCGGAATCGTGGCCGTCGAAGGCCATTTCGAACCCGGGGATCCGGTGGCCCTGGCCGATACATCCGGGCGGGTCCTGGCCCACGGCCTCACCAACTATGCGTCCGATGAACTGCCCCGGATGCTCGGACGTTCCACGCGCGAACTGGCGAAGGAATTCGGCCGCGGCTATGAACGCTCGGTGGTACACGTCAATGACCTCGTGATCCTCCAGCCGCACGGTTCTTCGGCGGTTCAGCCTGTGTCACGCACCCTCCAGGACGACGGCGCCGCCGCTACACTGGGAGCATGACCGTCCAAGAGACCGCTTCCGTGAACCGCAACGCTGAATCCGTGCCCACGCCGGAGGAAGTCGAAGCCGGAGTCCACAGCATCGCAGACCGGGCCCGCGCCGCTTCCCGCCGGATGGCCCGCGCGAACCGGGCGTGGAAGGACCTGGCACTGGAACAGATTGCGCAGGATGTGGTCGCGCGTCGTGACGCCGTCCTGGCCGCCAATGCCAAGGATGTGGAGCGCGGGCGTTCCAGCGGCACGTCGGAGGCGCTCCTCGACCGGCTGACGCTGACCCCGGAGCGTATCGATGCCCTCGCCTCCGCCCTGCGCAACCTTGCCGGCCTGCCGGACCCGGTTGGTTCGGTGGCACGCGGTCAGACACTTCCCAACGGGTTGCGGATGCGCCAGGTGCACGTTCCCTTGGGCGTCGTCGGAGCCATCTACGAGGCCCGCCCCAACGTAACCCTGGACATTGCCGGACTCGCACTCAAGAGCGGCAACGCCGTGATCCTGCGCGGCGGCAGCGCGGCAGCAGCCACGAATACCGTGCTCGTGAACCTGATCCGCGATTCACTGGACACCGTGGGGCTGCCCTCCGACGCCGTGCAGACAATCGACCAGTTCGGGCGGCCGGGAGCGAACTTCCTGATGAAGGCGCGCGGCAAGGTTGATGTCCTCATTCCGCGTGGTGGCAGGGACCTGATCCAGAACGTGGTCACCAATGCGGCGGTACCTGTCATCGAAACTGGGGAAGGCAACGTCCACATCTACCTGGACGAAACCGCGCCCGAGGAGATGGCGGTGGACATCCTGCTGAACGCCAAGACCCAGCGCCCCAGTGTCTGCAACACCGTGGAGACCCTCCTGGTACACGCTGACTGTGCTGCCGCTCGGGAAGTGCTCTCGGCACTGACCGCTGCGGGAGTCCGCCTGCACGCGGACGAGCGCATCCGTGGAATCCTGCCGCAGGGCACTGCGGTGCTGGAGGCAACGGAGGAGGACTGGGGCCGGGAATACATGGACCTGGACCTCGCCGTGGCCATGGTGGACTCGATGGACGAAGCGCTGGAGCACATCAGGACTTTCTCCACCGGCCATACCGAGGCGATCATCACCAATGACCTCGCGAACGCCGAGCGTTTCATCGCGGAGATCGATTCCGCGGCCGTGATTGTCAACGCCTCCACCCGGTTTACCGACGGCGGCGAACTGGGACTCGGTGCCGAGGTAGGCATCTCCACGCAGAAGATGCATGCGCGCGGACCCATGGGACTGAAGGAACTGACCACCACCAAGTGGATCATCCAGGGCGATGGCCAGGTGCGCGCCTAGGCAGGGCTGCAGGCGTGCGGACTGCGGAGTTATCGCCCCGTACGCGTACCATTGATCTAGAAACGATGCTCCGCCGGGATGCCCGGCGGTTGATTTAGGGAGATTCATGCTGATCCAGCTTTCCAGTGCTGCGCTGATGGCGGCCGAAGTTGCCGAAGAACACGCCGAAACGTCGCCGTTCGTGTACGGCGGAGTGATCTTTGCGATTTTCATGGTGCTGATGTTCGCGACCATGGCATTCACCAGCCTTGGCCACCGCCATGAAGCGGTGCCGGAACACGTTGATCCCCAGCGCCAGTTCCCGAACAAGCACGACCACGGCCAGGGCATCCCCGAATAGGCTTCGGGAGCAGCTGAACCGGCTGGGACCATGGAAAGCGCAGATCAGGAGCAGGCGAAAAGCCCGCGTCCCTACCGGCTGGGCGTGATGGGCGGGACGTTCGATCCCATCCACCACGGCCACCTCGTAGCCGCAAGTGAAGTGGCCTCGGTTTTCGACCTGGATGAAGTCGTCTTCGTGCCCACCGGCGAGCCGTGGCACAAGTCCGCCCAGGAGGTCACCCCGGCTGAACACCGGTACCTGATGACGGTCATCGCCACCGCGTCGAATCCGCGCTTCAAGGTCAGCCGCGTGGACATCGACCGTCCGGGACCCACCTACACGATTGATACGCTGAGGGATCTGCGCCATGCGCGCCCGGACGCAGAGTTGTTCTTCATCACCGGCGCCGATGCGATGGCGCAGATCCTTTCGTGGAAGGACGTCCAGGAACTGTGGTCCCTGGCCCACTTCGTGGGCGTCACGAGGCCCGGGCATGAACTGCAGAACATGGGCCGCGATGACGTCAGTCTCCTGGAGGTTCCGGCGATGGCCATCTCTTCGACAGACTGCCGGGCGCGCGTGGCGGCATCGGAGCCCGTCTGGTACCTGGTGCCGGACGGCGTGGTCCAGTACATCGCCAAGCACAACCTGTACACCCCTGTTCAGCAGCAGACGAGGCCCGCCACCACTGAGCCAGTAGCCTGAGCAATCAACACCTGATGGGTAGGAAATGACGAACGGTCCAGAGTCCGCAGACGCACCCCGACGCAGCCGCCGCGCGGCCGGCACCGGGACTGCTGCCGGAGCGCAGGAACGGGAGTCCCAGCAGCGGGCCAGGGACCGCGAGGCACTGCGCGCTTACAAAGCGCTGACGGACAGCCAGCCCCGGCCTGATGCGGCTGATGCCAACCCGCCAACCCGTCGGCAGCTCCGTCTCGCCCAGCAGGCCGCCGCCCAGCAGGCCGCCGCCCAGCAGGCCGCCGCGCAGGAGGCCGCCGCCCGGAAGAATGCCCCACCGGCCGAACCGGCGGACCGGCAGCAGCCGCCCGCGGCAGAACAGCGGAACGATGCTCCAGCGTCCCGGCAGGGCCGCAGGGACGGAACAGCTGCCGGCAAGAACTCCGCGCCCCAGCCGGGAACCCGCCGGGAACGCCGGCGTGCCGCGGCAGCAGCTGATCCGGCAGCTGTACCCGCCCATGACGCAGCAGAACATGACGCAGCGGCGGGCCGGGCCGCAGCCGGCGAGGCTCCCTCCGGCAAGGCCGCATCTGCGGACACATCCGAACCGGCCGGGGAACCTGGAACGGCCGAGGAACCTGGAACGGCCGAGGAACCTGCACCGAACGAAAAGGCTGCGGAAGCGTCCGCCGTCCAGGCGCCCGTCGTCAAACCCCTAACTCCTGCTCCCCAACGCGCTCCAGCAGTCCGCGAAGACTCGGCGGCAGGAGCACAGGCGGCGGAGGAGCGGCAGCCCGCGCCGGAACCGAACGCCGATATTGCCAACATGACGGTGGAGCAGGCGCTGGCTGCCCGCGAAGCTCTGAAGCACCAGGCCCGCAACCAGGTTGCTGCAATGGAAGCGCTCCAGCAGTCCGACCCGCATGCCGTGGACCTCGAACTGCTGGCACAGCAGCGGGCGTTGGCTGAACGCGCGGCTGTGCTCAACCGCAGGACGCAGAACATGCAGCGCCTGGCCCAGGAAAATGAGCAGCGCCGCTCATCACCCTCGGACCCCACCACCGCGCACAACCTGGCCATGGTGACCCCCCTTGAATTCGTGGAGGTGCCCGGGCTCGAGCGTCCGGTGATGCGGCCACCGGCCACTTCGCACGTGCCCGTAGTGACGTCGTCGAACCCTGCTGCGCGCAAGCCGCCCGCAGGACGGATGGCTCCGGCAGCGAGGCCAGGGACCGAACGCCGGCCCGCCAGGCTGGAGGAATCCGCCCCCGCCGCCCGTGCGGAAGTGCGCCATTCCAAGATCCTGGCCCGTGCCGACGCCCTGGTGAACGCACCACTGGAAGTTGACCAGGGTGCCAAGCCCGTGGGTGCCCGCAGCGCCTTCGGCCTGGACCCGCTGGATGTCATGACCGCAGGCCTCGGCCGCACTCGGAGGATACGGTTTGTATCCCTGGGAATCGTGGGTGTAGGGCTTATTGCCCTCACCATCGGAGTACTAATGATCGTCGGCGGCTTTGGCAGCTGATACCAAACTAGGAGACATGTGAGCGCCACCGAATCATCCATGAGTATTGCCCGGACCGCAGCCAAAGCGGCTTCGGACAAGCTGGCCGACGACATCGTAGCCATCGATGTGAGCGAACGGCTGGCCATCACGGACATCTTCCTCATCGCTTCGGCCTCCAACGAACGCCAGGTCAACGCGATCGTGGACGGCGTCGAAGAGGAACTCGCCAAGGAAGGGCTGAAGCCCGTCCGCCGCGAGGGCCGGAGCGAAGGCCGCTGGGTACTACTTGATTACGCCACCGTGGTGGTGCACGTACAGCATGAGGAAGACCGCGTCTTTTACGCTCTTGAGCGCCTCTGGAAGGACTGCCCCTCAGTGGACCTCCAGCTGCCTGACTCCGAGCCGGCTTCCGGGCAGGAATAAGCTATCCGGGTGCGGGGCAGGACTACCGGAACTGCTCCGCACCGCCTGAATTTCATAGGTGTAGTTTGATTTTGCACTGTGGCCCATCTGTACTAAAGTAGAGGAGTTGCTTCGGCCCGGAGGGAAAGAACCGGACTGAAGAAACATCCGAAAACTGCCTGTACTGGTACGGGTAATCCGGGGCTGTGGCGCAGCTGGTAGCGCACCTGCATGGCATGCAGGGGGTCAGGGGTTCGAGTCCCCTCAGCTCCACCGATAGAACGCCGGGCAGCCGGCATCTAGGGCTGAATGAATGCCATTCGGTGGACAATACAACTGAATTGGGGCTGTGGCGCAGCTGGTAGCGCACCTGCATGGCATGCAGGGGGTCAGGGGTTCGAGTCCCCTCAGCTCCACCACATCAATCCACCCCGGTCTTCGGACCGGGGTGGTTTTTCGTTAACGCCGGGAGCCGGTTCACAGGACCCGCAGTCCGGCCCGCGCGCTAAGGGCCGTCAGCCCTTCGAGGCCGAACGCGCCCACCGGCCCCTGCACTCCGGACGCACCGGCGTGTCCGTCCCGGAGTGCCACGGCTGCTTCGGCGAGCAGCTCCCCGGTCAGGGTATAGACGTTGGGACCCTGCAGACGGACCTCGACGGCGGTATACCCGCGGCTGTCCGACAGGTTTGCCACCGTGTAGCTCCCGGACCTGGACCGTTCGCGTTCGTCCGGACCGCCGCCCGGCAAACCTCGCAGAGACGCAGCCCTGGCCAGGG
This sequence comes from Arthrobacter sp. IK3, assembly GCF_051337705.1. NCBI lineage: Bacteria > Bacillati > Actinomycetota > Actinomycetes > Micrococcales > Micrococcaceae > Arthrobacter > Arthrobacter sp. IK3. Next base: position 7,947 of record NZ_JBPPSW010000008.1, read on the forward strand.
CCTTTCGGCCACCCGGCAGCCTCTGCAGGGCGCTGGCGGCACGCGTGAGCGGTCCAGCCACACGGGCGAGCGCGGGAAACCATCCGTTGTAGACTTCCACGGCGGCGAGGACGGGGTAGGTCCCGGGCAGGAACAGTACTTCCGTGCCCATTGCGAGGAAGGCCTGCCTCCTCCGGTCCTGCACCCTGAACTCGTATCTGGCGCTTCCCATCCGGCGGGTGAACAGCGAGCCGGAGCGGTACACCGCAGTTGGGCGGGTCAGCGCCTCCGCGAGGGTTGCCCGCGTCCCTCCACTGATGCCGCGCCGCAGCGATCCAAGCGCAAAATAACCGATGCGCAGGTAACCCCCGGGTGTGCCTGCTGCCTGCGCTGCCAGCGCGCCGGCCAGGACTCCGGGCACGTAATCGTAGCCGAAGGCGGGAACCATGGTGGCGCCGTTTGCGGCAGCACGGTCCGAGAACTGCTCCTGGAGCTGCTGGACAAAATCGACTTCGCCGGTCGAGTCTACGTAGTGGGCGCCGGCGTCGGCTGCAGCTGCGGCGGCCGCGTAGCCGTACCTGCTGAAAGGACCAACCGTGGACACGAGCACGTCTCCGGCTCCCACCAGGGCCCGGACAGTGGAAGGGTCAGTGGCGTCGGCAGTCCGGTACGTAAGGCCGTTCGGAGCCGCGAGGGGCTGCAGCGACGCTGCGCTGCGCCCCGCAAGTACAGGGTCCACGCCCCGTGCAAGCAGCGAGGCGACCACCAGCCGGCCGGTGTAACCGGAGGCTCCAAAAACAACGATCCTGGGTGCCATCCCTGTTTCCAGCCTCCTCGGATTGCCCAGGCGCTGACACCGGGCAGTGACGCGCACAGTACGCGCAGTCTAGCGGCGCAGGCTGGATCTAAACAGCAACGTTCAGCGGACCCGGGGAGCCGTGTGGCAGGCTGGGTGGGATGACGATTGAACCCCCGGCTCCCGGAGAGCCCCGCCGCCCGCACGGACCACGCGACGCCGGCGATGCCTGGGTTGTAGCCCCCGACGGACAACGGTATTGGGGCAGGTTCGGTGCAGCAGGGCTGCTCGCCTGCGATCCCGGCCGCGGCATCCTGCTCCAGCACCGGGTTTCATGGAGTCACCACGGCGGTACCTGGGCGCTGCCCGGCGGTGCCAGGCACCAGGGTGAGTCGGCACTCGATGCGGCGCTGCGGGAGTCCACCGAGGAAGCCGGCGTTCCGCCCGCTTCACTGCGCCCCAGGTTTATGAGTGTCCTTGACCTGGGCATCTGGTCCTATGCCACGCTCATGGCCGATGTTGAACAACCGTTCGACCCGGTGATCAGTGACCAGGAGAGCGTGGAACTGGCATGGGTGGCACCGGAGAACGTGGACGGGCTGCCGCTGCATCCGGCCTTTGCCGAGGCATGGCAGCGGCTGCGGCCACTGCTGGGAATCCGGCCGGCGCTGGTTGTTGACGCCGCCAACCTGGTGGGCACCGTTCCCGACGGCTGGTGGAAGGACCGCGCCGCCGCGGCAGAAAGGATCCTTGAAGCCCTGGCAGGACGCGGGCCGGCTGGTATGCCGGCAGACCTGCTGGGACTCCCGGAAGACCTCTGGTACCCGGAGATCACGGTGGTGCTTGAGGGCCGGGCACGTACGGCCAGGGACACAAGCGGCCTGGAGATCATCCGTGCCGAAGGCTCCGGGGACGACGCCGTCGTGGAGGCTGTGCGCCGGCTGGCAGCCGAGGGGCGCACGGTAAGTGTCGACACCAGTGACCGGGCGCTTGCCGAAACCTGCCGGGCACTGGGCGCCCACGTGGCGGGTGCCGGAGAACTGCGTACCGTGCTGGAGTCCTAGGCCCGGATCCCGGGGCGGCAGAAGGTGCGCAGGAAACCCGCGACGATCATGCCCTGTCCGGCGCAGTACGTCAGCATCACGAGCGCGCTGGTGATGTCCGGCATCGACTCAGGCATGAAGATGCGGAAGGCAAGAATGGTGTCCGAGCCCAGGAAGAGCACACCGCCGGCGGCGATCAGCGGGCTGCAGCGGGCCGCCGTGGCTGCCGTTCCGCCAAGCACCGCACCGTAAAGCGCGACGGCGGGAGCCAGGGATCCCAGCGACGGCCAAAGTACCAGGAGCATGGCGGCCCACCACAGCGGGAAGACCAGCGCCCAGCGGGGGAAGCCGCGCACCGACGCGTACTTCCAGAGCAGCCTGATGTAACACAGGTGCGCCAGGCCAAAAGCGCCCAGCATCACCGGCAGTTCGGGAAGCCGGGGAAGCAGGGCGGCTGCGCCGTCGCCAATCCAGGAAAAGAGCAGGGCAGCGAGGACCAGGGCCGCCGGACCGTTCTGCCACCGGCCGCGCAGGCCCCACAGTGCTGCAGCGGCCAGCAGCGGCATGAGCGTCAGCTTGGTGGATGCGGCCAGCCAGTCGGCTTCGACGGCGCGGGCGGCCACGTGCACCGCGGACATGGCGGCAAACGGAGCAAACGCCCACCACCAGTTGAGCGGCGCTGCCTGGACCTGGTTACGGGCAGGGGCAGTGGACACGGACACTCCTTTGGATCGGCTTGAGCATCCTAAACGAACGTTGCTGCCTCGGAGCGGCGCGCCACGGGGCCCGTAAGATGAGTCGTGGCAACCCAGCTGGCCTGCTGCAGGAATGAAAGCGCTGGTACGCGCGTTACTCCTGAGGTGCGCGGCCCGGAACGGGCCGGACGCAGCCGGCGTTGCCGCCGCGCAGAGCCGGACTTTTCCGCTGTGTCAGCCAGCACCAAGAACCCCGCAGAGGATATCTTCACCCTTGAGTACCGAAACCCGCCCGGCCCTGCGTCCGGCAAACGACCACAGCCCCGGCACGGACCGCCTGGATGCACGAACCAAGACCGTGATTGGGCTGCTGCTGGTCTCATCCTTCGTGGTGATCCTGAATGAGACCATCATGAGCGTGGCACTGCCCCGGCTGATGGCGGACCTGCAGATCACGGCGCCCACGGCCCAGTGGCTCACCACCGGTTTTATGCTGACCATGGCCGTAGTCATTCCGGCTACGGGCTACTTGCTCCAGCGCTTCACCATGCGCGCCCTGTTCCTGGCTGCCATGTCACTGTTCAGCGCAGGGACGCTGCTGGCTGCCCTCGCCCCGGGGTTCGGAATGCTTCTGGGCGGCAGGATCATCCAGGCCAGCGGCACGGCCATCATGATTCCGCTGCTGATGACAACCGTGCTGAACACCGTCCCGGTCCACCGGCGCGGCACCATCATGGGCACCATCTCCATTGTCATCGCGGTGGCTCCGGCAATCGGCCCCACCGTCTCAGGCCTCATCCTCAGTGTGCTCGACTGGCGCTGGATGTTCTGGCTCGTCCTGCCGATCGCCCTCCTGGCGCTGGGACTTGGAGCGCTGAAGGTACAGAACCTGACCGAGACCAGGCGGACGCCGTTTGACGTGCTCTCCATCCTGCTGTCCACGGTTGCCTTCGGCGGCCTGATTTTCGGGCTGAGCAGCATTGGCGAAGCGGCTGCCGGCGAGGCACCTGTCCCGGTGTGGATCCCCGTAGCCCTGGGCGCACTCTCGCTGGCCGCCTTCGTTGCCCGGCAGCTGTTCCTGCAGCGCAGTGACCGTGCGCTGATGGACCTGCGGACGTTCTCCAGCCGGCCGTTCGTCGTCGCAATCATCATGGTCCTGATCAGCATGATGGCACTCTTCGGTGCCCTGATTGTCCTGCCCCTCTACCTGCAGAACGTCCTCGGCCTGACCGCCCTGGATACCGGGCTGCTGCTGCTGCCCGGCGGCGTCGTGATGGCTGTCCTGTCGCCGATCGTGGGCCGGCTCTATGACCGCGTTGGCCCCCGCCCGCTGGTGATCCCCGGAGCGCTGGTGCTTACCTCCGCCCTGTGGGGACTCACCATGCTGGACCAGGGCACTCCGGTTGCCCTGGTGATCGCCCTGCACTGCCTGCTGAACGCCGGTCTTGGGTTCATCTTCACCCCGCTGTTCACGTCCTCGCTGGGGTCCCTGGACCGTTCCCTCTACTCCCATGGCAGCGCGATCCTGAATACCCTGCAGCAGCTGGCGGGAGGCGCCGGAACGGCAGTGTTCATCACCCTCATGACCACCGGAACCGCGGACGCGCTCAGCAACGGTGCCGACGCCGTCGAGGCTGCAGCCGCGGGCGTGCATACTGCCTTCTTCTGGGGCGCCGTGGTGTCAGTTGGCGCCCTGGCGGTGTCCTTCCTGGTGCGCCGGCCGAAGAACGCCGCCCCTGCCGAACCGGGAGGAACCCACTAAACGGTCAGGGACCCAGCACCCGGTCCAGGTAAGCGTTCGTGAAAACCCGGTCAGGGTCCAGGTCATCGCGCAGGCGGACGAACCGGCCAAAGAGCGGATAGCGTTCCGCCAGACTCACCGCACCGAGGCTGTGTTCCTTGCCCCAGTGCGGCCGGCCTCCGTGGGCCAGCATCAGTGCTTCGAAAGCGGCGAAATACTCGCCGGGGTCTTCGCGGTAATAGCGGTGTACGGCGATGTAGGCGGTGTCCCGGCCGTACGCCGTGGAGAGCCAGCGGTCATCCGCGGCCGCCCAGCGGACTTCCACCGGGAAAGAGATCCGCCAGTGCGGATTGTCCGCCACGAGCTGCCGCAGACCGGCGAAGGCGGAAGGCAGGTTCTGTGCGGGAACGGCGTACTCCATTTCACGGAACCGCACCGTCCGGTCCTGGGTGAAAACCCGGGAAGACCGGTCCGTGTATTCGCGGCCGCCGAGCGCTGCGGCCGCCACCCGGTTCACGGCCGGAACCATCGCGGGTATCGCCGAACCGGCGGCGCAGGTAGCCCGGAACACAGTGTTGGAGAGCAGCGAATCATCAACCCAGCGGCGCAGCGGCGGCAGCGGGGCCGGGGGAGAAGAGGCGGGCAGGCGGGTATTGGTCTTCGTGGCGGCCCGGCCGGTGTGCGGAAACCAGTAGAACTCGAAGTGGTCCGCTTCTTCCACCCGATCGGCCAGACCGGAGACGACGGTCTCGAGGGATTCCGAACGTTCCTCGGCACGCAGGAGGAATGCCGGCACGCACTGCAGCGTGACCTCGGCAATAATCCCCAGCGCTCCGAGTCCCAGGGCAGCGGCCGGGAGCAGCGGGTCCCCCTCCGGCAGGCTGAGGCGGCCGCCGTCGGGCTGGATGAGGACCAGCCCGCAAACCTGGGTGGACAGCCCGCCGAATCCGGCACCGGTGCCGTGGGTGCCGGTGGAAACGGCGCCGGCGGTCGACTGCCGGTCAATGTCGCCCAGGTTCGGCATCGCCAGGGCGTAGGGAGCCAGCAGCCGCGGAACCGCATGCAGGCGGGTGCCGGCCAGCAGTGTCACCCGGCCCGTTCCCGGATCAGCGCTCACCAGTCCCTGCAGCCGGGAGAGGTCCAGCAGCACATCCGGCGCTTCCGCGATCCCGGTGAATGAATGCCCGGCGCCCACGGCCTTCACCCGCAGTCCTTCCGCGGCAGCGCCCGCCACGGCGCGCTGCAGGGAAGCGACCGACGCCGGAACCTGGATCCGCTGCGGCCGGACCCGGACGGTCCTGGCCCAGTTCTGCCAGCTGCGTCCCTTCACCGGCCCGCGCCGGATGTCCGGGCTGGGATCGACCCGTTTCACAGGAAGGCCTTGCCTTCGCCGCGGTACGTCGGCAGGACGGCTGCCACCTGCCCGTCCCTGACCAGATGGAACTCATTCACCCGCTCGGACAGTTCTCCGGATTTAGCGTGTCGCAGCCAGACGCGGTCTCCGGGCCTGAGACCGCCCGCTGCCGGTCCTGCGAGCGGCGTCTGGACCTCTCCGGCACCCTCCCGCGGCAGCAGGCGCAGGCCCCGGGGCCACGCAATCTGCGGTACCCGGCTGGAACCGGGAGGGCCGGAGGCGATCCACCCCCCGCCAAGCACCGTGGTAAACCCGGGACCCGGGCGCCGGACCACATCCAGGGCGACGGCGGCTGCCGGGGCGGGCGAAAAGGACCGGTAGTTATTGAACAGGTGTCCGGCAAAGATACCGGATCCGGCGGTGATTTCCGTGACCGCCGGATCAGCGGCCGTGGCTTCAACCGAGCCGGTGCCGCCGCCGTTGACGAACTCGAGGTTGGCCAGCTCGCCCAGTGCCTGCACGATCCGACCGCGCCGGGCGGTGAGTTCGGCCATGGACCGGTTCTGGACCAGGCGCATGAGCCGGTTGCGGACGGCGGCACCGGGGACAGCGTTCCCTACGCCGGCCACCTGCGCTTCATACATCATCAGGCCCACCAGCCGGAATCCGGGCCTGGAAGCGACCGCGCGGCCAAGCTCGGCAACCTGTGCCGGGGTCTGCAGGGGAGAGCGGCGTGTGCCGATGAAGCCGAACAGCCGTGAGCGCCAGGAAGCGTCGGCGTCCAGGCAGATCCGCAGCGTGCAGCGGCTGGCCGGGGGCAGCACGGCGTCGATCAGGTCAAGCTGCTCCTCGCCGTCGACCATCAGCGTGACCCGGGAGGCCAGCAGTTCGTCCCCCGCGAGGCGGCGCAGCGCTTCCCGGTCCGCGGTTGGGTAGCCCACCACCACGTCGTCGAAGTCCCGGGCGAGCCACAGGGCTTCCGCGAGCGTGAAGGCAAGGATTCCGGAAATGCCCGGCACCTGCTGCAGCGACTGAAGCACCCCGCGCACCCGGAGGGACTTGCTGGCGATTCGCAGGGGTACTCCCGCGGCGCGGCGCACCAGGTCACGGGTGTTCCAGCGCAGGGCATTCAGTTCCAGTACCGCGGCAGGAGCGGGAATCCCGGCCACCGCGCCGGTCAGCGATGCCCAGTAGGCATCCGGGTTCAGCCAGGGTTCGGCGTCGGGGCCGGCGATGGCGCCGGCGGCCAGGTCCAGCATCGTGCCGCTCGGTCCGGAACGCAGGACATCGGGGGAACCGGTATCTTCCATGCCTGGATCCTAGCGGCGGCACGTGCGTTTAAGGCTGAGGTTCGTCTCCCAGATAGGCCAGGAGCGCAGACCGGACGAAGGCTGCGCCGCCGTCCCCGCCGTAGTTCGCCGCGAACCGCGGATCCGACACGTACATTTCCGCGAGGGAGCGGACGTAGCCATCCAGCTCTCCCTCACCCGTGGGAGCTCCCGGGACGCTCTTCAGCCACGCGACGTGCCGTTCCGCGAGTCCGCGCGCCACGGGGCCGGTGGGATCAGCTCCCTGTTCAGCGGCCTCTGACCAGGCCCGCCCCAGTTCCTGCGTTTGTTCCTGCCAGGCGGCGCGCTCGCCGTCGTCCATGTTCTTCCACCATTTCTCGGAGCGCGCGTACGCTTGCGTCCCCCATCTGCTTTCAACCTCATCCTTGTACTGGGTATGGTCGAATCCGTCGAAGGTTTCCTCGGGCATGATCTGCTGTCCTTTCTCCAATGCTGTGATGGTCTTCCGGACCGATGCGGCCTGCCGCAGCAGCCGGTCCTGTTCTTTCTCCAGCCAGGCCAGGTGGTTCCGCAGTGCCGCCGCGGGGTCTTCGCGGCGTTCCAGGACGCCGGCGATTTCCGGCAGGCCCAACCCCAGTTCGCGCAGCAGCAGGATGCGCTGCAGCCGTACCAGGGAATCGCGTCCGTAGTAGCGGTAGCCATTGCTGCCGGTCCGCGCAGGGGGCAGAAGGCCAATCGCGTCATAGTGCCGAAGCGTCCGGCTGGTGATGCCGGCCCGGCGCGCCACGTCCTGCACGCTGAACTCACGTGCCGGTTCCGCGCTGTGCGTGTTCATACTGCAACGCTAAGGGTTGACGCAGCGTCAATGTCAAACGGTTCAGCTGAGCAGTGCTGCCAGGTCCCGCAGCTCGCCGGCAGCTGTCAGCGTTGCGGCGGTTCGCAGCAGACCGCCGATGTTCTCCGGACTGGCATCGTCCAGGGCATGCCCGACGCCGGGCAGCAGCGGGACCTGCAGGCGCACGTACCGCTCGCCAAGGGCGAGGCCCAGCAGGTTTCGGGTGAGGCGGCCGGGTGCTCCATACAGGGACTCGATGATCGGTTCCAGGGCGGCGAGCTGCTCAGGGTGTGCCAGCTGGGACACCGCATTGGGCTCAAGGGACTCTCCACCGTTCTGCAGGCCGGTTCCCATGGACACCAGCAGGATGTCCTCACCTTTCCGGACCGTGCGCTGCTGCACCACGGCGATGGCGAACCCCACAAAGGCAGGATCGTTCGCGGCCAGCCCGCCGTCCACCAGCAGCCGGTCCACGCCGTCCGGCCCGCGGTAAGGCACCGGTTCAAAATAGGTGGGGGCGGACGACGTCGCCAGTGCCGCGAGCTGCATCGGTGCGTCCCCGAGCGGGTCCTGGCCAAGCCCTCCGCCGCTGAAGAGCAGCCCGGCGACGTTGCGGATGTCCACCGTCACAACTGCCACCGGTTTCAGGGCCGCGGAAAGCGGCAGGTCCCCAAAGAAGCCATTCAGGTACCGGCGCAGGGGCTCGGAGGAGTAGCGGGCCTTCGGGCCCGGGGAAACGGTGCCGCGGGGTTCCTGCCCGGTGCCGGAGAAGATCTCCGCTCCGTGGTCAACGTAGAGGCTGAGCAATTCAGCGGCGGTGGGCGGCACGCCGTTCGTGCCGGGGCTGGTGAGCCCCAGGGCCAGGATTCCCCCGGTTGACGTTCCGACCACTACGTCAAAGAGTTGGGAGACCGGTTTTCCGGTTTGTTCCTCGAGGGCGGCAAGCCAGTAGGCAGGGAGGATTCCCCGGATTCCGCCGCCGTCAAGTGAAAGGACTCGAATCATTGCGGCTCCCAGGGTTGTGGCGGGCGTGGCGGTACGTGGGAGCCATGCTGGCTGCCGGCCTCGGAGCCGGTCAACGGTGCGCGCCCGTTCCGCCAGCCAACGGCCGGAACCTCTTTGTTACGGAGCGGTCACAGCGTATTGCCAGTATTCCGGGTTACGCTTGCCACATCTACAGGGCATTTGCTCTACTACGCGGCTGGGAAGTCGAAGAGACTCCAGAGGCGCTTATGAGCATTGCTGCACAACCACGTACCACGAGGAACCGCGAGAACGCTGTTGCCAGCAGCTATTCAGCGCTGCTGAAGATCATCCGCGACGAAGGGCTGCTCAAGCGGCGCCGTGCTTTCTACATCACCACCTTCGTGTTCCTCTGCGCCGGCCTCATCGCTGCCGGCACCGGCTTCTTCCTGATAGGGGAGAGCTGGTTCCAGCTGCTGATCGCAGCAGCACTGGGCATCCTGTTCACGCAGCTTGCCTTTATTTCCCATGAAGCTTCCCACCGCCAGGTATTCGAGTCCGGTCCCGCGAATGACCGCGCCGGTCGATTCCTCGCCAACGCCGTCGTAGGCATCAGCTACCAGTGGTGGATGAACAAGCACACCCGGCACCATGCCAACCCCAACACGGTGGGCAAGGACCCGGACATCGAGATGGACACCATCTCCTTCCAGGTTGAGCAGGCCGAAACCCGCAAGGGTTTTCTGGCGTGGCTGACCCGCCGCCAGGGCTGGCTGTTCTTCCCGCTGCTGCTGCTCGAAGGCATCAATCTGCATGCAACCTCCATCCGGCACCTGTTCTCCAAGAACAAAGTCAAGGGCCGCTACACGGAGATCACCATGGTCTTCCTGCGCCTGGGCCTCTACGTGGCCGCAGTGTTCTTCTTCCTGCCCGTGGGTATGGCGTTCGCCTTCCTCGGCGTCCAGCTCGGCGTCTTCGGTGTCTACATGGGCGCGTCCTTCGCGCCGAACCACAAGGGCATGCCGCTGATTCCGCGTGACTCCAAGGTTGACTTCCTCAGCCGCCAGGTCCTGACCTCGCGTAACATCACCGGCCGCGGCATGAACACGTTCATGGGCGGACTGAACTACCAGGTGGAGCACCACCTGTTCCCGAGCATGCCGCGCCCGCATCTGGCCCGTGCCTCGGAAATCGTGAAAGAGCACTGCGCCAAGCACAAGATTCCGTACACCGAGGCAACGCTGACGCAGTCCTATGCGATTGTGGTCCGCTATCTGAACCGCGTGGGTCTTTCCGCCCGCGATCCGTTCGACTGCCCGGTGCGGTCCCAGTACCGCTAGGCCACGGGCTGCCGGAACAGGCAGGCAGGGACGGCTCCCGGTCCGGGGGGCCGTCCTTTTGCGTTGTCCGGAGCCGAAGCCGGATATAAAGTGCCCTGGCTGTCTGCAAGACTGGGGGCATGCCTTCAACTTCCGTAGCCGGACTGCCCGCCGTTAAACGCACCAAGGACCAGGCAATGCACATTGGTGCCAGGCTCGAGGACCGGATCCACTCCACCCGCATGAACGCTGCCCGCAAACGCGGGGGCGTGCAAACGGTGCTGTCCTTCACCGGGTACGGCTCGACTACCTGGGTGCGGGTGCTGGGCAGGGTGGTCCTGGCCAAGCCGGGCAAACTCTCGGCCCGCACCGGAACCGCGCAGGCGCTGCGTGACGGGGTGCGCGGGTGGCGGAACTTCATCAGCCCGCCGGTCAACGACGCCGTCGTCTGCGTCGAAATCGGCGATGAAAAACACCTTGTCACCGCAGACCGCGGCGGTGTCATCGACGCCGTACTTCCGGCATCCCTGGCGCCGGGCTGGCAGAGCATTACGCTGCGTCCGGAGGCAGAGCCCGACGCCGCACCGGTTGCCTCCCCGGTCTACATCGTCGATCCGGCGGCCACGACGGGCGTCATATCCGATATCGACGACACCATCATGGTCACTGCCCTGCCGCGTCCCTTCCTCGCCGCGTGGAACACCTTTGTCCTCGATGAGCATGCCAGGACTCCCACCCCGGGGATGGCAGTGCTGATGGACCGGCTGATGCGGGAGAACGAAGGCGGACCGGTTTTCTACCTCTCCACCGGGGCGTGGAACGTAGCCGCAACCCTGACGCGCTTCATCACCCGCAACCTGTACCCGGCCGGGCCGCTGCTGCTCACTGACTGGGGCCCCACCCGTGACCGCTGGTTCCGAAGCGGTCCGGAGCACAAACGCACCCAGCTTGAGCGTCTGGCCAAGGAATTCCCGGACATCAGCTGGCTCCTCATCGGAGACAACGGCCAGCATGATGAGGCAATCTATGCGGAGTTCAGCCGGACCCATCCACAGAACGTGCAGGCCGTGGCCATTCGGGAACTTTCCCCGAGCGAGGCCGTCCTGGCCGGCGGACGGTCATCCGGTCCGGGCGCCCCGCCGCGGGACATTCCCTGGATCTACGCTCCGGACGGTGCAGGAATGTCCCGGCAGCTGATGGAGAAGGGGATCCTGCCCGAGGCCGGCTAAGGCTGGTCTTCCTCCGTGCGGATGGTGCGCATGATGCGCCGCAGGCTCATCGCCAGCGAGGCGGTGGCGTCCATCGGGGTGTCCGGTGACGCTTGTCCGTTCATGGTGCTGACGAGCTCCCGGACGGCGTTGACCGCCTCGGCGTACTCCTGCGCATCGGCGTCCCAGGTTTCGACGGCGTCCGCGGACGTGAGCATGGCGCGTTCCAGTGCCTCGGACACCGTCCCGGGAACCGGAGTTTCCTCCGGCGAGGTCCAGATGGCCGTGGCCAGGACCTCTGTCATGTCCTCCACATAGAGCGTGACGCGTTCCATGGCGCGCAGCGCACGGAAATCTGCATTCAGGTCACGCTGGTGGCGCCGCCGCCGAAGGTTGCCGTGGCGGCTGGAGTCGGCCAGCTGCACCGCTTCCCGGACTTCGCGGCTGAAGGAAATCAGCTCCGTGCGGCGGTTGGACCAGTCCTCGTGCTCCGGCGGCCACGACTCGCCAACGGCCATGCCCATTTCCCGCAGCTGGCGGGCCAGGGTAAGCCGCAGCGAGGCCAGTCCGTCCACCGCGCCGTTCAGGTGCAGCGGCGGATAGAGCACTGCGTTGACGGTTAGGCCCACGAGAACGCCCACGAGCATCTGTACGGCGTAGCCGTAGGAGTAACCGTCGGCGTCGTCGCCGCCCAGTACCAGCACGAACAGTGCCGCGACCGGCAGGTAGTCCCGCCCTGCGCCGAGCCGGGGAATGCCGGCGAGCAGCACGCCGAGTCCCACAATCAGGGAGATGGTCCACACGGTGGGTCCGCCAAACAAAAGGGCGATCAGGGCCAGGCCGATTCCGCTGACGAGGCCAATCAGGGTCTGGATTCCCGCCCGTGCCGTGCCGGCGACCGTCGGATACATACTGACCAGGGCGCCCAGGGGCGCGTAATACGGGTACTCGGAGGCGACTCCGGGAATCAGCGGGGCGATGCTCCAGGCGATGCCGACTGCCACGGCCGCCTTCACCGCGAGCTGGAAGCGGGTGTAGCGCAGCATCCCGGTGAGCCGGTTGGACACGGCTGCCAGGGACGGTTTGGGCAAGGACTTGCCGCGGAGAGCCATTTGGCCAGTATGCCTGCTGCCTGCCGGGCCGTCGATTTATGCGACCTGTCCCACTGCCCGGGCCAGCCGCCCGGCTGCCTACCGCGGCGGAGGAGCCGGGCCGGGGGAGGGCGAGATGCTGATGCCTTCCAGCACATCGGCCAGCCGGTCCAGGAAGACCCTGGTACGCGGACCCTGCCGGTCGTTGATGACCAGGGCAAAGATGCTCCGGGCCAGCCGGATCTCCGGGACGTCAAGGACTACGACGCCGCGGCTGTGGTTCAGCATGGCCAGTTCCGGTACCAGCGCGGCCCCGATGCCCGCGGCGGCCATCTCCAGGCTGGCATTGAAGTCGTCGCAGTAGGCAGCCACCCTCGGGTGGAGGCTGCAGCTGGCGAACAGCCGTTCAATGACGAGCGCATCCGGAGTGCCCGGGTGGTGCATGATCCACGGCATGTCCGACAGCTGTTCGGCGGTGACCTTGGCGCCCGGCCGGATTCCCCATGCCTCGGGAAGCACCACACGGAAGTTGTCATCCCCAAGCCATTGCCGGCTCACGGTCCCGGGCCAGGCCAGGCCGCCCTGTCCCACCTGGAACACCAGTGCCACATCCAGTTCCCCGCCGCTGCGGAGCCCCTGGATTGTCTGCCCGGGCTCGGCCACGAAGATCTTCAGGTCAATCCCCAGGTCCTTCCAGTCCGGGGACCCCACGAGCCGGGGGAGGGCGAAAGTGGCGAGGCTGGGAAAGATGCCCAGGCGCAGTTCGTGCCCGGTGCCGGCTTCCGCGCGGGCCGCGGCGGCCAGCAGCGCGTCCATGTCGGTCAGCACCTTGGCGGCGTGGCGGGACATGACGACGGCGGCTTCCGTAGGCACTGCCGCGCGCGCGGACCGCTCGAAGAGGGTGGTTCCGGTCTCGCGCTCCAGTGCGGACATCTGCTGGGAAACGGCGGAGGCGGTGTAGCCGAGGTGCACTGCGGCTGCTGCGAAGGACCCGCTGCGCATGACTTCGAGCAGGGTCTTGAGGTGGATCGGATTGACCACGGCCGTCGTTTTCCCCTCTGTGGTGAGTCGGATCGACGTCGACCACAATATCTAGTGGTGGCAGGTACTACGCGCGACACGCCCAGCAGCGGCGACACGCGATCATTCCGCCAGCCCCACAGCCTGTGCACCCGGTCTCCACAGGCTGTGGAGAAGTACCTGTTTCCCAGCGGAATCCCACGTAAATCCACGGCTCTTCCTGTGCAGAAACTGTGGACGACGGACGTGTCGAATGACATACTTGTAATACATCATCTAGGGGTAGGGCATCGGCTGTCGCACTAGATGTAGTGGCTGGATGTAGTATCAATGGACAGACTTCAGCATTACCTAGGGGAGACCACCATGACCGTCACGGTTTACACCAAGCCCTCGTGCGTACAGTGCAACGCCACCTACCGCGCCCTCGACAAGAAGGGGATCGCGTACCAGAGCGTCGACATGTCCCAGGACCCGGAGGCACTCGAGCGCGTACGGGCACTGGGGTACATGCAGGCTCCCGTGGTTATCACCGATCAGGACTCCTGGTCCGGCTTCCGCCCGGACAAGATCGAGGAACTGGCCCAGGCCAGCGTCACCTCCGTCGCCTAGCCTGGACTAGACGCACGCTGCAGGCTTCTGCCGGGAAGGCACAAGGGCCGCAGGCACGAATGCAGTACAGGCGCAGCCGCCAAGAAAAGCCAAACCGCTGTCAAAGAAGCAGGATGCAATGACATTGGGAACCGTGATTCCGGGAGCCGGAGCCGCCTCAGGCTCCGGCAGGCTGCACGTCCCGGGCCGCTCGGCCGGGAACGCGGATTCCCCCGAGCCGAATCCGGTCACTGACGCAGACCTGGTGTACTTCACCTCTGCGTCCGGCTACACCGGACGGTTCGCAGCCAAACTGAACCGGCCGTCCGCCCGGATTCCGCTGCTGACCTCCGCGCCGACTTTACTGGCGCGCCGGCCGTACGTCCTGCTGCTTCCCACCTACGGTGGAACGGCAGCGCAGCCGGGAGCCGCAGCCAAGGGTGCGGTTCCCAAACAGGTCATCAAATTTCTGAACGTCGAGTCGAACCGGGAACTTATCCGGGGCGTCATCGGCGCGGGCAACACGAACTTCGGTGAGAACTACTGCCTGGCGGCGGACATCATTTCCGCCAAGTGCAAGGTCCCCGTTTTGTATCGATTTGAACTCATGGGCACGTCGGAGGACGCTGCCACGGTAAACCAAGGATTGGAAGAGTTTTGGACACATCAGTCGCAGAAGCCGGCATGACGGACTCCAAGGAGCTGCCGGAAGCCTACAAGGGCCTGGGCTATCACGAGCTCAACGCCATGCTGAACCTCTACGGCAAGGACGGTGAAATCCAGTTCGACGCCGACCGTGCGGCTGCACGCCAGTACTTCCTTCAGCACGTCAACAACAACACCGTGTTCTTCCACGACCTGGAAGAGAAGCTGGACTACCTGGTCAAGAACGACTACTACGAGCGCGAGACGCTCGACCAGTACACGATGAACTTCATCCGTGAGCTCTACAACCGGGCCTACAAGAAGAAGTTCCGCTTCGAGACCTTCCTCGGCGCCTTCAAGTTCTACACCTCCTACACGCTCAAGACCTTTGACGGCAAGCGTTACCTGGAGCGCTACGAGGACCGCGTGTGCATGGTTGCCCTGCACCTGGCCCGCGGCAACGAGCAGCTGGCCACCCAGATGGTGGATGAGATCATCGAGGGCCGTTTCCAGCCCGCCACCCCCACGTTCCTCAACGCCGGCAAGAAGCAGCGCGGCGAGCTGGTCTCCTGCTTCCTGCTGCGCATCGAAGACAACATGGAGTCGATCGGCCGGTCCATCAACTCCGCACTGCAGCTCTCCAAGCGCGGCGGCGGCGTTGCCTTCGCGCTGACCAACATCCGCGAGGTCGGTGCTCCGATCAAGCAGATCGAGAACCAGTCCTCCGGCGTCATCCCCGTGATGAAGCTTCTTGAAGATTCCTTCTCCTACGCCAACCAGCTCGGTGCCCGCCAGGGCGCCGGTGCCGTGTACCTGCACGCCCACCACCCGGACATCAACCGGTTCCTGGACACCAAGCGGGAGAACGCGGACGAGAAGATCCGCATCAAGACCCTCTCCCTCGGCGTCGTCATTCCGGACATCACCTTCGAGCTCGCCAAGCGGGACGAGGACATGTACCTCTTCTCCCCGTACGACGTCGAAAAGGTCTACGGCATGCCGTTCTCCGACGTTTCTGTCACCGAGAAGTACTACGAGATGGTTGACGATTCCCGGATCAAGAAGACCAAGATCAAGGCCCGCGAGTTCTTCCAGACCCTGGCTGAAATCCAGTTCGAATCCGGCTACCCGTACATCATGTTCGAGGACACGGTGAACCGGGAAAACCCGATCGACGGCAAGATCATCATGTCCAACCTGTGCTCGGAAATCCTCCAGGTTTCCCAGCCCACCACGTACAACGATGACCTTTCCTACGACCAGACCGGCAAGGACATTTCCTGCAACCTGGGTTCGCTGAACATCGCGAAGACCATGGATTCCCCGGACTTCGGCCTCACCATCGAGACCGCGATCCGTGCCCTCACTGCTGTCTCGGACATGAGCCACATCGGTTCGGTTCCGTCCATCGCCAAGGGCAACGACCAGTCGCACGCCATCGGCCTGGGCCAGATGAACCTGCACGGCTACCTTGCCCGCGAGCGGGTTCACTACGGTTCCGAAGAGGGCATCGACTTCACGAACATCTACTTCTACACGGTGGTCTATCACGCCGTGCGAGCCTCGAACCTGCTGGCCATTGAAACCGGCCGCACGTTTGCCGGCTTCGAGAAGTCCAAGTACGCCTCCGGCGAGTTCTTCGACAAGTACGTGAACGGCGAATGGGTTCCGCAAACCGAGCGTGTGCGGGAACTGTTCGAGAACGTGCACATTCCCACCCAGGCCGACTGGGCCGCCCTGCGCGCTTCGGTCATGGAGCACGGCATCTACAACCAGAACCTGCAGGCTGTTCCGCCGACCGGTTCGATTTCCTACATCAACAACTCCACCTCCTCTATCCACCCGGTGGCGTCGAAGATCGAAATCCGCAAGGAAGGCAAGCTGGGGCGTGTCTACTACCCGGCTCCGTACCTGACCAACGACAACCTGGAGTACTACCAGGATGCGTACGAAATCGGCTACGAGAAGATCATCGACACCTACGCCGCTGCCACGCAGCACGTGGACCAGGGCCTGTCCCTGACGCTGTTCTTCAAGGACACCGCCACCACGCGTGACATCAACAAGGCGCAGATCTACGCCTGGCGCAAGGGCATCAAGACCATCTACTACATCCGCCTGCGCCAGCTCGCCCTGGAAGGCACCGAAGTTGAGGGCTGCGTCAGCTGCATGCTGTAGCCGCCGTCCCGCTTCGACTTCTTCAAGACAAGGAAAACAATGACCGAGAAGCTTAAGCTGATCGACCACGTGCAGGCGATCAACTGGAACCGCATCCAGGACGACAAGGACGTAGAAGTCTGGAACCGCCTGGTGAACAACTTCTGGCTGCCTGAGAAGGTGCCCCTGTCCAACGACGTCCAGTCATGGAACACGCTGACGCCGGAAGAGCAGCAGCTGACCATGCGGGTCTTCACCGGCCTGACCCTGCTGGACACCGTGCAGGCAACTGTGGGTGCCGTCTCCCTGATCCCCGATGCGCTCACCCCGCACGAGGAAGCGGTCTACACGAACATCGCGTTCATGGAGTCCGTCCACGCCAAGAGCTACTCTTCGATTTTCTCCACCCTGTGCTCCACCAAGGAGATCGAAGAAGCGTTCCGCTGGTCCACGGAGAATGAGAACCTGCAGAAGAAGGCCCACATCGTCACGGATTACTACCGCGGCGATGATCCCCTGAAGCGCAAGGTGGCCTCCACCCTGCTGGAGTCCTTCCTCTTCTACTCTGGCTTCTACCTGCCGATGTACTGGTCCTCGCGGGCCAAGCTGACAAACACTGCAGACCTGATCCGCCTGATCATCCGTGACGAGGCCGTGCACGGCTACTACATCGGCTACAAGTTCCAGCGCGGCCTGGAGACTGTTTCCGAAGAGCGCCGCCAGGAGCTGAAGGACTACACGTACGAGCTGCTGTACGAGCTGTACGAGAACGAAGTCCAGTACACGCACGACCTGTACGACGGCGTCGGGCTGGCTGAGGACGTCAAGAAGTTCCTGCACTACAACGCCAACAAGGCCCTGATGAACCTGGGCTACGAGGCTATGTTCCCGTCCACCCTGACGGACGTGAACCCGGCAATCCTTTCGGCGCTGTCCCCGAACGCGGATGAGAACCACGACTTCTTCTCCGGCTCGGGCTCGAGCTACGTGATCGGCAAGGCCGTGAACACCGAAGACGAGGACTGGGACTTCTAGTACGCTGCCGGAGCAAACTCGTTCCGCAAGCGGCAAAGGGCCGCCTATCCGGGGAAAATCCCGGATAGGCGGCCCTCCTTGTTTTATGCCGGAGACAAATCAGTTACCGGCGGCGCGGCCCCGCTTGGCAAACCGCAGAACAGTGCCAGCTGCCATCAGCAGAAGTCCTGCTCCAGCAGCAAGCATCCATCCCCGCTGGACGCCGGTTGCGGCCAGTGCGCCGCTGCCGTTCGAAGTGTCCGATGCGGCAGACGGCAGAATACCGCCAGCCTGCCCGGGGTCTGCGCTTCCGGTATTCGTTCCCGGGCCCGAAGTGTCCGGCGCCTGGCCCATCCCTCCGGTACCCGGACCGGGCGTCGTGCCACCACCGTTCCCGGTGCCGCCGTCGTTCCCATTCCCTGGATCCACGGGATCAGCAGGATCCGTGGGGCCGGGTACCGGCCCCTGGTTGAAGGACAGCAGGTTCACCGGTGAGTAGTGCACGGCACCATGGGGGTCACGCGTCTCCACGTACCAGCCCCGCTCGCCTTCGCCGGGATCGGCCCAGGTTGCTGTAACAAGCGATCCGCTCTCGACACCGGTCTGGCAGCTGATGTCGGCAGTGGAGAGAATGTCCACTGAGAACGCATCGGTGGCCAGTTCCTTGGTGCGGACCTCGATGCCCAGGTCCGAATAGCTCATGGTGAATTCCTGATGGTGGGGTTCCAGCGAAGGATCGTTCGAGTTGTACTGGTCCAGCGACGGCGAGTAGGTGCGGGCGGTGACGTCCCCTGCGGCGTTGTCGAAGTGCAGGAGGCGCAGGAATCCCTGACCGCCCTCGGGCAGGCCCTGGTAGTCGAACAGGATCTGATGGACTTTCCGGTCGGTGGTGCCGTCGCCGTCGTCATCGAATTCGTCCACCCGGGTGTAGGCGTCGTGGTAGTGGCCGGAGAAGACCATGGCCACATTGGGGTTTGCCGCAACGACCTCGTTCTGGATCCGTTGCGGAACCGGCCCCAGCCCGCCGGTTGTTAGGAGGTATTCGTGCAGGTTCAGCACTGCGGTGCGTTCCGGGTATTTCTCCAGGACGCTGTTCATCCAGTCGATTTCCTTGTCGGCAGGTCCCCAGCCCATGTAGAGCATGATGAAGTCGATTCCGCCGGCGGTGATGAGGTCATAGTGTCCTCTGTTGTCCTGGTACGTGCCGCCGTACCAGGGGTTCTGGTTGAACCGGCCGGCGCCGAACCAGTTGGAGAAGGCTCCGTAGTCTCCTGTCTTGTGTCCGACGTCGTGGTTTCCGGCAAGCACCCCGTACGGCAGTCCTGCTTGGTCCAGCTGCCGGTAGGCGGCGTCTGCGTTTTCCCACTGGTATTGCTTGTCCGACTCATCGACGATGTCGCCGGTGTGGAACACGTACTGCAGGTTAAGATCATCGCGGCGGTTCAGGAAATATCGGTGGATGTTCAGTTGGTGCTCGTAGAAGGTCTCGTTGTAATACTGCGTATCCGATTCCCAGCCGAGCGTGAAGTCGTATTCGTTCCGGGGCGTGTCCTCAGAGTAGGCCGGCTCCACCACAGTGGACCGGGTGGACCGGTCCGCCCCGGCGAATCCTTCGGAGTGCTGAATTAGAACCTGTATTTTCCCCTCCGCTTCGTGTTCCGCTGCCGGAACCATGGCCGTGAGGTCGAAGGCGGACGAGCCGCTGGCTCCGGTGGTGACGTGGCGGTCCACCTCTTCCCACGCACCGCTGGTCCTGTTGAGTACATACATCAGGACCTTGGCATCGGGATTGGCCGATCCGGTCCACTCGAGCCTGGCGGTGTAGTCCGTTCCTGCGTTCGGCGGGACGGTGACTTCGAAGAGCTGGTACGGGAATTCGCTGCTGGAAGACACCTCGGATTCCACTCCGTCAGAGCCGGTGATTTTCTGCAGTTCCCGCTCATCCAGCAGAGTCTTCGCTGATCTGTCCAGACCGGCGGCGGTGCTGGTGGTGCCGCGGTACGACGCTACGGATGATGTCCCGGGGGCGAGGCGGTAGCCTTCCCGGAAGCACACGTCCAGGTGGTCTGCGCTGGGGTCCGTGACGCGGGCGCTCAACGTGACGGGACCGCCGTCGACCGCGGTGTTGTCTGCGGGGGAGAGTTCCTCTGCGGAGGGCTGCTCCACCGGAGTGGTGAACCGGATGGTCTTTTGGGCAATGTTGCCGACCTTGTCCTGGCCCGAAATGGCCAGGTCATGGGATCCGGCCTGGAGGGTGAGCGACGACGTCTCGTAGGGGAGCGGGATCGTTTCCCCGTCGAGGAGGGCGCTGATGGAGTCAACGCCGGACCCGGCGTCCGAAGCAGAGGCGTCGATGGTGAAGGCGCCCTGGTAATCCTGCCCCTCCTCGATGGTTGTTGTGAGCTCCGGTGCGGTGTTGTCGACCCTGACGGTGCGGATGAGTGAGTACCCGGGAATTTCGGCGCTGACGTTGTGTCCGCCGTCCGGAACGGCCGTGGTGTCCCAGGCATAGGAACGGGCGGTGAACGCGTTCTCCGGGATTGTGAAGGAGGCATCGAAGAAGTCGAGCTTGCCCGCGCTGTCGCCCATGTTCAGCACCCGGTTGGGGTCCGTGTACCCGGCGGGGTACAGGGTGCGGCCATCGGGCAGGATCATTCTCAGGTTCTTGATCTGGAAGTCGTCATTGTTTTCATCCGGATCAATTTCGGGGGCCGCCTTCGTGCCTGAGTACACGCTGAGGACCGTGTCCTGGCCCGGAGAAACCTTGGACAGCGGTACGGAAACGGTGATGGTTTCGTAGCCCTCATAGATTCCGTCGTCGAAGATGTGCAGGATGTCTTCTCCGGCAAGGACACCGTTGCGGAAGAAGGTATCGACGCCGGCGGCTTCAAAGGCGAAAACCGGTTCGTCTTCGAGCGCCGGGTCGGTGCTCTCCACCGTCGTCCCGTCGATGTCCAGCTGTACGGGAGAGGGGTATTGGTCCGCCGCGGCGGCAACGGTGGTGGTACCCGAAACGAACTGACCCTCTTCGAGGTTCAGGCGGACAGGGGCGTTGTCCGCGCCTTCGGCATTAATGCGGCGCAACTGAGTCTGTGAGGTAGTGCCCCCGTCACTGGCTACCAGGTAGTACTCGTACCACTTCTTCCCGGTGAGGTCGGCCGCCGCCACTTTGTGGGTGAACTGCAGGCTGGACGGCGTCCCGGGATTGGCAGCCTGGAGGTTGATGGCGGTGAAGTCCTGGTCTGCGCTGCTTTTGAGGTAAAGGGTCAGGCTGCGGACTATCGAGTTGTCCCGGGCTTCAGCGGCGATGGTCAGCTCGGTGCCGGCGCCGAAGGTGGACGATGTGGCATCAGTGATCTCCGGTGCCGACCCGTCCAGCGGCAGGACCTGCAGCGGGTTGGCGGCCTGCTGCCCGGATACTGCGCCCGGCGTAGGGGCCGCGTTGCCAAGCAGTGCCTGCCGTGTCCTGTCCTTCGCATCCGCAGCGTACTGCAGCCCCTGGCCCGCGGCGACGTCTTTGGTTCCGCCAAGGTTGTAGTAGGCCCGGTTCACGGGTATTCCGGATTTGGTGGTGATCTCGATGCCCCGTGCGCTGCCGTTCGCCATGCCCCCGGTATGGATTTCCACGATATCGGTGCCGGCGGCCAGGGTGGTGCCGTAGATCCGGTTGAACTCTTCGGCGTCCATGCCATCGTTGGGGCCGTTCTTGATCCAGAACACGAGGGTGCCGCCGGCGGGGATCGAGACGTTGCCGGGGCTGGCCGGCCAGTCCGTGATGCTGGAGTTGCTAAGGTCCTCCAGCGGGTAGAGATAGCGGAGCTGATAGTCGCCGAAGTTGATGGCGCGGCTGGTGGGGTTGTAAACCTCGATGAACTCGTATCCGTCAGAGCCGCCCACATTCGGTGAGTCCACGAGGAGCTCGGTGATCTGAAGTTCAGCGCCCTCCGCCGGGTTCGGTTCCGCAGGCACTCCGGTTGGGGACGGAACGGGTACGGGTTCGGCCGGAGCAGGTGTTGGCTGCGGCTCGGACGGAGCCGGCCCGGGGGCCGGGCCGGCTGGCTCCAGTGCGGCTGGATCTACCGCGCCCGGGGTGGGAACTCCGGAACCGAGAACGCGAAGTGCAGGCGTGCCGCCGTCTCCGGGCCTGAAATGGGCGGAAACGTCAATGCCGGTCGAGCCGGCAGGGTAGTAGGACCAGCTGATGCTTTGGCCGGCATTATCGGAGACCCGGATGCCGCGTTCGCCGCCATTGGCTAGTCCGGCCTGTCCGGACACCCTAACCAGGGGGTACCCGCCCGGAGCCGTCCCGTCCAAAGACGCGTAGTAAGAGCGGAAGTCGGCGTCGGTCCTCCCGGCAGTGTCTACGGTCGCTGTTTGATACTGGACCCAGAACACGGTTGCCTGGCCAGGCCGAATCACTGTTCCGTCCGGAACCGAGAGAGGAACATCCCGGCTTTGGTCATCGGAATCGGTGTAGGTGTAGGAGAGCTGGGCTCCAGCCGTTCCAACGGAAATGTCGGTGCCTGTGGTGTTCAGGACCTCAAAGAATTCGAAGTTGTCATATCCGGTGTTGTCCGGTGCGATTTCGGTGACCATCAAAGCGGGTAAAACGGGCGCCGGGGCAGCGGCCGCTGCGCCCATTGACGTGGTCAGGAAACCGGCGGTAACAGCGGCAGCCAGGAACACGGCGGTCACGGAGGAAAGAGAATTCCGGCCACACCTTCCGGGCACGGGTTGGCAGTGGGACTGCGGCAAGGGAGGACTCCTAGGAGAGGATCGGGTGATTCCCAGAGCCTAGGGATGGAACGTGTCCTGCAGCTGAACAAAAGACCAATGGGAGGTATGCGCCTTCATCCGGTTCTGCCTGGACAGCAGCAGGGCCATGAAACTAATCGCCCATCGGCTTCCGCCGCTGCTGTTTGGTCGCTGACCGCTGCTTCTTAGCGTCGAGGCGCCGAACCTTCGATCCCCGTGTGGGTTTGGTACGGCGGCGGACGGCAGGGCCACGTTCCAGCCCGCGTGCCACCGTCTCGGCGAGCTTTGCCAGGGCGATCTCGCGGTTGCGCAGCTGGGACCGCTGTTCCGACGCCGTCACAACCAGTGATCCGGCAATCAGGCGGTGCCCCAGACGCTGGAGAAGCATTGCCCGCTGCGCGTCCGACAGCACCGCGGAATGCGCAACGTTCCAGGACAGCGCGACGCGGCTGTCCGTGGTGTTCACGTGCTGCCCGCCAGGTCCGGAGGAGCGGGAGAAGCGCCAGACGAGCTCCGAGGCAGGGATCGTCAGCGCAGGCGATACCGATAGGTCCATGGCACCAGCGTCGCACGAATGCTCGTTCCCTGCGTCAGGCCCCACATGCCCGTTGAGCCTGCAGCTAAGCTGGGGACCGACAGAGGGCAGGACCTGCGCATGCCACAGTGAAGGGCACCGAAATCTCAGGGGGGAGACGCTGGATATGAGCAGAGGGCACACTGGTTATTCTGTGGCTGGAACACTTCTGGCAGCAGCGGCGCTGCTCGCGGGCTGCGCATCCGGCGCCGCCGGGGAACCCGCGCCGGACGTGCAGCTGTCACGATTCGGCTCCGCGGATGAGCTGCTGGCCGCCGTCAACGGACTGTATGGCTGCGATCCTGAAGCGGCAGCGGAGCCAACGACTATCGTTTTCGATGGATACCTTCCGCAGTACGCGATGTGCTCCGAGGCGCTGCAGATTGTCCGCTACGAAAATGAGGAAGACCGGATCACCGTCTCGAACCTGCTGCCCAACGGCCAGAATGGACCGGAGGGCATGGCCGAAGGGGCCAACTGGCACGTGCTGCCTCGGCCCGGAACCGCGGCTCCCGGCGAGAAGGAACTGAAGGACCTTGCCTATCAGCTGGGTGGCCGTTACGTGGACCTCATGGCAGAGGGATGATCCCCGGCTGCCCAACCACTGAAACAGATGACGCTGAATAGCCAGGCTCACCCGGTGCCGCATTACTGTGAGGTTCGAATAGTGTTTCCGGAATCTGAAAAGCGAGTTTGAACGTGACTATCCCGGCCGAAGAATTTGACACGGTTGTTGTGGGGGCAGGAGTGTCGGGCCTTACCGCTGCGCGGCTGCTGGCAGCCAGTGGACACCGCGTGGTGGTACTTGAGGCGAGGGACCGGATCGGCGGCAGGCTGCACACCGAACGCCTCGACGGCCGGGTCACGGACCTCGGCGCATCCTGGATCCACGGGATCGACGGCGGCCCGCTGCACGCGCTGACACGTGCCTTCGGGATGGCCGACGTCGAGTTCACAGTTGGCAGTTACCAGCCGGGCGGCCGGCCCATCGCATACTACGGGCCCGACGGCGCCCGGCTCTCCGACAGCGCCGCCGGCCAGTTCATCGCAGACGCCGCCCGCGTGGAAGACCAGCTTGCCGCCGTCATCGAGGTCACGCCGCCTGGCGCCAGCTACGCAGCAGCGGCGCGCACCGCCGTCGGGCAGGTGGCCGAGGCCGGCAACTGGGACCCGGAGCGGGCGGCGCGCGTCATCGAATACCTCGATCACCGTTCCGAGGAACAGTATGGTGCCGACTCGCACCTGCTCGATGCGCATGGCCTGGAAGACGAAGTCATTCTCGGCGACGAGGTGGTCTTCCCCGGCGGATACGACGAGCTGGCATACAACCTTGCGGCCGGGCTCGACGTACGGCTTGGGCATGTAGCGACCCGCGTCCTGCGGCCCGGAGCAGCGGGGAACGGATCCGGCGTCGTCGTGGAGACAAGCGCGGGAACCTTTGCGGCGGCACAGGCGGTAATCACGGTTCCGGTCGGTGTCCTTCAGTCAGGCCGCCTCACGTTTGAACCGCCGCTGCCGGAGACAGTTGCGGGCGCGGTTGCGAAGTTCCGGATGAACACCTTCGAGAAGATCTTCCTGCGCTTCCCGGAGCGGTTCTGGGATGAGGACGTGTATGCGGTCCGCCGGCAGGGCGAAGCTGCCAGCTGGTGGCATTCCTGGTATGACCTCACTGCCATCTCCGGTGAACCCACGCTGCTGACCTTCGCGGCGGGGGAGTGCGCACGGGAGATTCGGGGGTGGCCGCAAGCACGCGTGGTGGACTCGGTGATGGATTCACTGCAGCAAATATACGGTTCCGAAATTCCTTCCCCCGTGCACGCCCGGATCACCGACTGGCAGGGCGATGAGTTCGCCGGCGGTGCCTATGCCTACATGGCGCGGGGATGCACCGGGGAGGACCACACGCTCATCGCAGCGCCCATCGACGGCGTGCTGCATCTGGCCGGGGAAGCCACCTGGGAGGAAGATCCAGCCACCGTCAACGCTGCCCTCTGCTCGGGGCACCGGGCAGCGGAACGGATCCTCGGAACGCAAGTGCCGTACGAATCCCTGGCTGAACCGTTGCAGGCGTCGTTCCGCGCGCCGTGAATATCCGCGTCGGTACTGCTCCGCCCTGCCGGATTGTGGGAAAGTTGCAGGGGAGGAACAAATGCCGCGCCAGCTCGTCAAGACCCACATCGCCCTCATCGGCTGTGTGTGCCTGTGCCTGCTGGGATATCTCTCGTGGTTCGAATCCCAGGCGCAGCAGGCAGCGGCGCAAACAGCGCAGCTGGACTTCGACTCGCCCTCCAGCCTCGCCGTCGTCGTCAACAAGAACCGGCCGCTGGCCGATCCCGCCTACGTTCCGGCGGAACTGCACGACGCCGGGGGCGTGCTTCTGCGTCCCGAGGCAGCGGGTGCCTTCAGCCGCTTGAACGCTGACGCGGCTGCCGCCGGCGTTGGTATAACGGCTGTCAGCGGCTACCGCACGGCCGCGGACCAGGCTCACATCCATGACTCGTACACAGCCAGCTACGGGCCTGAGACAGCGGACGGCATCTCGGCCCGCGCCGGATACAGCGAACACCAGACCGGGCTCGCCGTGGACATTGGCAACGCGGACGGATCCTGCGCCCTCGAGGCCTGTTTCGAAGCGACACCGGCGGGGGCCTGGGCTGCCGCCAACGCCCACCGGTACGGTTTTGTGGTCCGGTACCCCGACGGCGCCGCACCGGTTACCGGATTTGCGTACGAGCCGTGGCACCTGCGCTTCGTGGGGACCGAGCTCGCCGCCAAGCTCCACCGTTCCGGCCAGACCCTGGAACAGTTCGCCGGCCTGCCGCCGGCACCGAACTACTAGACCGCGCCTCGCACCGGGCGGCTCAGTGCCCGCGCCGGCATCGCGGCTTCGGGAGAAGCCAGCTCCACCCGGTGGGTGCGGCAGCGCACGCAGCGCACATAGACGATGACACCCTGCGAGGTCGCGTGTCTGGATGCCGTCACCCACCCGTGTTCGCAGGCGGCGGGAGGGGCTTGCGGCGGTGTCCGCCGGTCCAGATCGATGTTCATGCCTCCGAGCATGCTGTAATGCTCATATGCATCTCAACCCTTACGGCGAGTACGCTGTCCTCCTGGCGGCGTCGCTGGCCAACGACTGGCCGGAATCACGGGCGGGCATCATCGCCCGGACCCGCGAACACGGTATGACCATGGACTTTCCCCACGCGCCTGGGGACCACGAAGCGGTTCACCGGGTCATCCAGCGGTGGCTGGACGTGGTGGACGCCGGCACCCCAGCCCTCCGCGCCGAACTGCTGAACGAGTTGATGAAGGACGCTGCGGCCTACCCCCGGCTGACCGACCATGACCAGGAAGGCTGGCACCTGCACTACCGCGACGACGGGCAGCCCCTGGCCGGGGTGCTGCTGGCAGTCTTCAGCGTGGGAACGGCCCTGCACCTGACCACGCGGGGAATGACCCGGCTGAAGCGGTGCGAAGCCGGTGACGCCCCGGGGGATCCATGCCGCAACGTCGTCGTGGACGTCACCCGCAACGGCCGCCAGCGGTTTTGTTCTGTCCGCTGCGGCAACCGGGCAGCCGTCCGCCGGCACCGGGCCGCGCAGAACTGGCCCGCGTCGGCGGGCCGGTCCCGTCCCGGGCGCTGAAGGCTGTGCAGGGACGGCAGAGTGCGGGATTCTGGAAGCCAGACCCTGCGCACGCTAGGAGCTTTTCGATGAATGCCATCATGCCCAAGCTGACCCTGAACAACGGCGTGGTCCTGGATGCGGTGGGCTTCGGTGTCTATCGAAGCGCCCCGGCGGAGACCACGGTTGCGGTGGAGACCGCGCTGGCCAACGGTTACCGGCTCATCGACACTGCAGCTGCCTACCGCAACGAAACCGAAGTGGGCGCTGCCCTCGCCCAGTCCGGCTTCGACCGGGCCGAACTGTTCATCACCACCAAGCTCTGGGTTGATGACTACGGCTATGACGCGGCCCTGCGTGCCTTCGACGCCAGCATGGGCAGGCTGGGCCTGGACGTGCTGGACCTGTACCTGCTCCACCAGCCGCTGCCGTCCGACTTCGACCTCACCGTAGCTTCCTACCGGGCGCTTGAGACCCTGTACGAACAGGGCCGGGTGCGGGCCATCGGGGTGAGCAACTTCGGGACGGAAGAGCTCAGTGACCTGCTTGCGCGCACCGACGTCGTACCGGCCGTAAACCAGATAGAGGTGCACCCCTATTTCAGTGAACCCGGGCTGCGCGCCTTCAACCTGGAGAACGGTATCCTGACCGAGGCATGGTCGCCGATCGGCGGCGTCACCCGGTACTGGCGGCACGGATCCGGGGCAGCGCCGAAGGACCCGCTGCATGACCCGGTGATCGTCCGCATCGCCGCGGCTCACCACAAGACACCTGCCCAGGTGATCCTCCGCTGGGAGATCCAGCTGGGCATCTGCGTGATTCCCAAATCGGTGACCCCCAAGCGGATCGCGGAGAACATCGACCTCTTCGATTTCTCCCTGAGCGCCGCCGAACTCTCCGACATCAGCGCCCTGGACACCGGTGTCCGCGCCGGCCCCGATCCGGGAACCATCACCCGGAGCTGACACGGCCCGCACGGCACCGTCCCGGAAAGATACCGTCCCGGGAGGACACAGTACGACGCCGCTCCGCCGCGCTTTGCTAGTCTCACGGCCATGGAGAATCCCCAGTGGGCCGCGGCGTCGGCACGGGTTGAACAGGCGCTTACCGAGCGCGGATCGGCAGCGCAGGTAGTGGTGACGGACGGATCCGCGCGGACCGCCGTCGAGGCAGCGCAGACGCTGGGCTGTGAGGTGGGAGCGATTGGGAACAGCCTGGTGTTCATGGCGGACTCAGCGCCCCTCCTGGTCATCACGTCCGGTGCGCACCGGGTGGACACGGCGGCGCTGGCCCAGCGCCTGGGCAAGCAGAAGATCAGGCGGGCGACACCGGAGCAGGTGCGGGAGGCAACGGGCCAGGAGATCGGCGGCGTTGCTCCCCTCGGGCACCCCGTGCCCGTGGAAACCGCCATCGACGAGGACCTGGGCGGCTATCCCGCGGTGTGGGTCGCCGCGGGAACGCCGTATTCGGTGTTCCGGACAAACCTTGCGGAGCTCGTTCGGCTGACCGGCGGCACAGTGGTGAAGGTCGACTGAGATCAAATGCGCCGCCTGCGGCCTGTTGACGGCGCCGGCGGGCGGGCGCAGGGTGGTAGGCAGACCAGAGGAGACGGACCGCAGCCAGCCAGCCGGCGTCGTGCGCTGAGGCGTCCGGGCAGCGGAAGGACAAGGATGAAGACACGCGAACTGGGGCCGTCCGCCCTGAAGGTATCCGAGCTGGGGCTGGGATGCATGGGGTTCAGCCAGGGGTACGGACCGTCCGGCAGCCGGGAACAGGCCATCAAGCTGATCCGCACGGCGTTCGACCGCGGTGTCAGGCTCTTTGACACCGCCGAGGTGTACGGCCCCTACACGAATGAGGAGCTGGTGGGCGAAGCCGTAACTCCGTTCCGGGACCGGGTGGTCCTGGCCACCAAGTTCGGCTTCAAGATCAACCGGGACGGACGTCAGGTTGGCCTGGACAGCCGTCCGGAACACATCCGGGAAGCAGTGGACGGTTCGCTGCGGCGGCTGGGGACGGAATACATTGATCTGCTGTACCAGCACCGGGTAGATCCGCAGGTTCCCATTGAGGATGTTGCCGGAACGGTGAAGGAGCTCATCACCGAAGGCAAGGTGAAGCACTTCGGGCTGTCGGAAGCTTCCGCGGGCACTATCCGTGCCGCCCATGCGGTCCAGCCCGTCACTGCGGTGCAGAGCGAATACTCCCTGTGGTGGCGTGAGCCGGAAGAACATGTCCTGCCGGCCTGTGCACAGCTCGGCATCGGGTTTGTGCCCTTCAGCCCGCTGGGACGGGGATTCCTCACCGGAAAGATCTCCCCCTCCACCCAGTTCGCCTCCGGTGACATGCGCGGCAAGCTGCCACGTTTTACTCCCGAGGCCCGGGAAGCGAACCGGGCGGTCGTGGAACTGCTGGAGGCCACGGGCCGGGCCAAGGACGCGACGCCCGCCCAGATCGCCCTGGCCTGGCTGCTCGCCCGGAAACCCTGGATCGTACCGATTCCGGGCACCCGGAAACTCGAACGGCTCGAAGAGAACCTTGGGGCCACCAGCGTGGGCCTCAGCGCAGAGGACATAAAAGCGCTGGACGACGCCGCTGCCCGCATACCGGTTCAAGGCGCCCGCTACCCTGAAGAGCTGGAGAAAACGATCGACCGTTAGCCAATGGACCGGGAGGACACGCAGCAATGGGCAACCGTGGGGCCGACGCCTACCGGCGCCGGATGGAACGGGCCGCCAGGATACGTGCGGCAGGAGTTCCTGCTGAAGCGGATGGCGAGACGCCTGAGGAGACGGCGCTGCGGCGGCGGAAGGAGCAGGTGGATCCGGCTGACAAGGCTGACTACCTGATCCGCGATGCCATGCTGCGCGGGGAATTCGAGAACCTGCAGTACGCCGGAAAACCCCTCCCGAACCTTGCGGAAGCCAACGACCCCGACTGGTGGATCAAGGGGCTGATCCAGCGCGAGAACATCAGCGGCCTGGGACCGCCCGCCCTGCTGCTGCGGGTCGAGGATGCGGAGCTGGACAATGTACTGGACGCCAGGTCCTCCGCAGTGCAGGTAAGGGAAACCGTGGAAGAATTCAACCAGCGGATCATCGAAGCCCGTAGGCAGCTTCTGGGAGGCCCGCCCGTCATTACGAAACTGCGGGACGTGGAACTGGAAGTGCAGCGCTGGCAGGAACGGCGGGGCAGTGCAGCTACCCCCGAGCCGGCGCCCGAGCCGAGCCGTCCCTGGTGGCGCCGTCGCTGGTGGAGCCGGGCCAGGAACCGCGCGCAGTAGAACCCCGCCCGGTTGCCCGGGCACGAACGTGAAACACACAGACACACAGAAGGCAGGACCATGGGAGCAGTACGGCTGGAGCACGCCTCCGCAGCGGAGATAACGGACCTGGCAGCGGTCCTGGCGGAGGCCTTCGCGGACTATGCCTGGACCCGCTGGACCGTAGACAGCGAGCGCCGGGAGGCCCGGACGGCCGCCATCCAGCGGCTCTACCTGGAGCATCTGGCCCTGCCGCACGGAGAGGTGTGGGCCAATGAGGGCCGAACCGCCGTCGCCGTCCTGCTTCCGCCGGACCTGGCGGAGCTCGACCCCGCGCCCCTGACCCCTGAGCTGCAGGAGAAACTCGCGTCCCTGCACGGCGAATCGGTGCGGAACCTGGCGCATGCCCTGCCTGAGCCGCCGCCCGGGGCCTGGACCCTGGCGACCATCGGCGTCGCTCCCCGGGAACAGGGCAGCGGGCAGGGTACCGGGCTTCTGGAATCCGTGCTGGCCGCCGGTCCCGGACGGACCATAGCCCTTGAAACCTCCTCGGAATCCAACGTGGCTTTCTACCGCCGGTTCGGGTTCGAGGTGTGGGCGGTCTCGGAGATGCCCGACGGCGGCCCGCCGGTGTGGTCAATGCTGCGCTCTCCGGACGCACCCGTCGAGGCTGTATCCGCCTAGGCCGCACCCTCGACGGGGCTGCCCGCGCTCGGCACACTTTAGGGAGTCCCTCCAGCCGTAAGTGCCCGACGGAAGGTTGGCCCGTGCTAGGTCTGGAACTCGTAGTGGCCCTGGGGGTTGCCATCCTGGCCTGCTCGCTGGGCGCGGAACGGCTCCGCATTGGCGCCCCTTTGCTGCTGCTGGCCGGGGGAGTGGCCCTGGGGTTCGTGCCGGCGTTCCGGCAGGTTGAACTGCCGCCGGAAGTGGTACTGCTGCTCTTTCTTCCGGCCCTGCTGTACTGGGAGAGCCTCACCACGTCCCTGCGGGAGATCCGCAGCAACCTGCGCGGCATTGTCCTCTCCGGCACCGGGCTGGTCCTGGTGACTGCGGCGGCCGTTGCCTTCACGGCCAACGCCCTGGGCATGCCCTGGGGCCCGGCCTGGGTCCTCGGCGCCGCGCTGGCTCCCACCGATGCCACAGCCGTGGCCGTCCTGGCCCGCAGCCTGCCGCACCGCAATGTCACGGTGCTGCGGGCCGAGAGCCTGATCAACGACGGCACGGCCCTGGTGATCTACGCCGTTGCCGTGGGGATCGTGGCGGGTGACGGCGACTATACGCCGCTTTCCATCTCAGGGATCCTGGCACTGTCCTACGGGGGCGGCATCGTCTCGGGGCTGCTGGTCGCGTGGGCCGGGATCTGGGTGCGCCGCCGGATCCAGGATCCCGTGCTGAACAACGTCGCCACCTTCATCACCCCCTTCGCGGCCTTCCTGCTCGCTGAGGAGACGGGCGGGTCCGGGGTGCTGGCCGTCGTCGTCGTTGGCCTGATCATGAGCCAGGCCGGTCCGCGGGTGACGGCCGCGCTGGCCCGCCGCCAGTCGCAGGCCTTCTGGTCCTTCTCCACGTTCATGCTCAACGCCGCGCTCTTCGTGCTGATCGGCATCGAGCTGCACGTGGCAGTGCGGCTGCTGAGCGGGCCGCAGATCGCCGTGGGCCTGGTGGCGGTCGCCGCAGTGTCGATCGTGCTGGTGGTGGTGCGCATCGCCTTCCTGTTCGTCACCACCTACATGATCAGGATGATCGATCGGCGTCCGTCGCAGAAACTCCGCCGGGTCAGTAACCGCTCCCGTGTCCTCAGCGGTATGGCGGGCTTCCGTGGTGCGGTGTCCCTGGCAGCGGCCTTGGGCGTTCCGGCCCTCACCGCCGCGGGTACGCCGTTCCCGGACCGGGGGCAGATCATCTTCGTGACAGCAGGGGTCATCCTGGTGACGCTTACGGTGCAGGGCCCGCTGCTGCCGGTGATCGTCCGGTGGGCACGGCTGCCCCAGGACACGCGGCTGGAGGAGGAACGACGCCTGGCAGAAGTGCGGGCCGCCGAGGACGGCCTGTCTTCCCTGCCGGAACTCGCGGCCAGGCTGGGCACGGACGGCCGGGTGGTGGAACGGGTGACCCATGAGTACCGGCACCACCTGGAAGTCCTGCGGGCGGACGGAGCCGCCCAGCCGGCGGGGGAACCGGCGCCGGCGCTGGCACACTGGCAGCAGGAGACGGAGCTGCGGCTGGCGCTGCTGGAGCGCAAACGCACGGTAGTGCTGGCGCTGCGGGACGAGCGCACCATCGATGACCGGGTGCTGCGGATGCTGGAGACGCGGCTGGACGTGGAGGAACTGCGCCTGACGCAGCCGGACCGCGACGACTGATCCGGGCGCAGCCGGGCCCGGTCCGTGGTTCCGGCTCCTCCGGCTCAGCGTGCTGTGACCACCGGAAGCTCATCCCAGACCGTGGTGTAGCGCGGCGAGGAGTACTTGCGGGACATGGTCCATTCCGGGCGGGCACTGGGCATCCCCGCCACGCCAAGTCCTATGCTGGCGGAGCCGTATTTGTCCGCGACCTTGCCCAGCAGCTCCCCAAGGTGGCGGTGTTCCTGCTCCGGGACGAAGGCATCGAGGACCGGCTGGGCTCCCGCATCGGAGAGGCCGCTGAGCATTACTCCCGCCTTGGTGTAGGGGACGCCTTCAACGATCTGGTCTTCGAGCGCGCACACCGCCGCGCGGGTCAGTACCACCGGGTCCGAGGTGGGGCTTTGCAGTTTGACGGTGACGGAAGGAAACGACGCCGCTTTGTGGCTGAAGTGCGACGTCCCGGCGTAGGCGGTGAGCACCCGTGCCTGCTGGTGTTCGCGCTGCAGCCGGGACGCCGCCTGCTGGGCATAGATGCTCATCACCTGCCTCATCTCAGCCGCAGTTGTCACCGGCACGGAGAAGCTCCGCGAGAAGATCAGCTGCTGCCGGTCGGCGCGCTCCTCTTCCAGCGGCAGGCACGGCGTGCCGTTGAGTTCCAGGACGGTCCGTTGCAGCGTCACGGAGAAACGGCTGCGGATCACAGACGGATCGGCGGCTTTGAGGTCCGCGACGGTCCGGATGCCCATCGCTTCGAGCCGTTTGCCCAGCTTGGCTCCCACGCCCCAGAGCCCGGTGACCGGAACCCGGGACATGATCGTCGCTACGGCACCGGGGTCCATGGTGTCCAGGTTGCAGACCCCGTTCAGGTGCCCGTTCTGCTTGGCGATCCGGTTGGCGAACTTGGCCAGCGTCTTGGTGGGCCCGATGCCCACGCAAACGGGCAGGCCGGTATTGCGGGCTACCGCGGCGCGGATCCGCGCGCCCTGCGTATCGAGTTCACGCGGCGTGCCGGCCAGGCCCAGGAAGGACTCGTCGATGGAGTAGACCTCCTGCCACAGGGCGTACCGGCCCAGCAGTTCCATGACCCGGGAACTCAGGTCTCCGTAAAGTTCGTAGTTGCTTGAACGCTGGATCAGGCCAAGATGCGGTGCAGCTTCGGCCAGCTTGAACCAGGGCTCCCCGGTCTTGATTCCCAGGGCTTTCGCCTCATCGGAGCGGGCCACCACACAGCCGTCATTGTTTGACAGCACGACGACGGGCACGCCTTCCAGCCGGGGGTCGAAGGCGCGCTCGCAGGAGACATAGAAACTGTTGACATCCACCAGGGCGATCCGATGGAGCTGCCCTGCGGGGGAGCGGACACCGCCACCGGCCGGATGCTCAGACATGGTGGAGGCAGCGGGTCACGACACCCCAGATGGTCAGCGCCGCCGGGTCCGGAACGGCTACGTCCCGGTACTCCGCGTTTTCAGCAGCCAGGACAATGCCCCGGCCGGTGAGCCTGAGGCGGCGCACTGTCAGCTCCCCGTCCAGGACGGCGACAACCACTGAGCCGTCACGGGGCGTCAGGGAACGGTCCACAATGAGTTCGTCTCCGTCACTGATTCCGGTGCCGGACATTGAGTCCCCGGAAACCCGGACGATGTAGGTGGACGTAACGTCCCGGATCAGATGCCGGTTGAGGTCGATGCGCCCGTCGAAATAATCACGTGAGGGACTGGGAAAGCCGGAGGCGGCATCGGCGTCGGACACCGAAGCGGAGCGTGAACTGCCGGAGACATTGAAGACAGGCATCCGCCGGGCACCTCCGCTGCTTTTAGAACATACTTTCGATTACCCAACACTAGCACCGTGCGGCCGTCCGGAAGATAGAGTGCGGTGCTGTGGAACCACTTTTCACGCCGATGGCGGACTCGGTACTCCGGCTGGTCGCGGCGGCGCTGCCGGTACCCTCAGCGGGACGCAGGGTTTTCATCGGCGTGGACGGGGTGGATGGGGCGGGCAAATCAACCTTCGCGGACGCCCTGGGCGCCCGCCTCCGCTGGCCGGTGATCAGGATTTCGCTTGATGGTTTCCACCGGCCCAGCCGCGAGCGCTACCGGCAGGGCAGGGCATTGCCGCTCGGATTCTTCGAAGACTCCTATGACTACGCTGCCTTCCGGCGGCTGGTGGTGGAGCCCCTGCGCCCGGGCGGTTCGGGACGCTACCGTGCGGCCAGTCACGACCTGGCCTCCGACCGCCAAGTCTGCGGTCCGGAACTCCCGGCGCCCAATCCGGCGGTGGTGCTGGTGGATGGACTGTTCCTGCACCGGCCGGAACTGTCCGGCATCTGGGACGCGACGGTTTTCCTGGATGTGTCTTTCGAAACATCCTGCCGAAGAATGGAACTCCGGGACGGGGCCGATCCTGACCCGCTGGCGCCGTCGAATCGCCGCTACGTCGGCGGCCAGCAGATCTACCTCGCGGCCTGCAATCCATGCGCTGCCGCGTCAGTGGTGGTGGATTACAACGACGCCGCGGCGCCGCGGCTGGTCCGTCCGGCTCCGCCGCAGTCCCTCCGGAATGCCGGCGGGGGTAACAGCTGAGGCGGAGGCCTGCGCACCCGGAGAGGTGCCCGGTTCGGACTGGCTCCGCAGCGGCGATACCGTTAAGCGCATGAACGTCGAGGTGTACATCCCGCCCAAGCTGGGCCGGGAGCTGGAAGAGCTGGCCGCAGAACAGGAAGTTCCGGTGGAGACCCTGATCCTCAACGGAGCCCGCCTGCTGCTGGAGCACCGCCACCGCCGGAACCACGTCCAGTCCTAGCCGCCCGCTGAATTTTCCGCCAACCCCTTCCATGCAACCTGCCGGTTGCCTATGGTGTCTGCATGGATGCTGTCTTCCGGGCGTTGGCTGATCCGGTCCGCCGGATCCTGCTGGAGGAACTCGCATCCCAGGCGGGACAGACGCTGTATGAACTGTGCGTCCGGCTGATCAGCAATCACGCAATAGGTATTACGCGGCAGGGAGTCTCAAAGCATCTGGCGGTCCTCGAATCAGCCGGACTGGTCAGGGTGGAAGCAGACGGCCGCTACCGGCGGCACCACCTCTGCCCTGAGCCGCTGACCCTGGGAGTTGCCGGATGGATTGGCACCCTGGCACTCCCGCTGCCGCCGCGGCAACCCGAACGAAACGAAGCGGAAGGACCGGAGCCATGAGGATTGTGACGGCAAGCATCTTTGTTGATGACCAGGAAAAGGCACTGGATTTCTACACCCGTGTTCTCGGATTCGAGAAGCGGCAGGACCAGCCAGCCGGAGGCGCCCGCTGGCTGACTGTGGGGAATCCGGGGGAGGAGGGCGGCGTCGAACTGCTGCTGGAGCCCAGCTCGCATCCTGCCGTGGCCCCCTTCAAGGAAGCACTGGCGGGTGACGGGATTCCCTTCAATTCCTTCGCAGTGGATGACGTGGCAAAGGAGTACGAGCGGATGCTGGCTCTCGGCGTCGAATTCACGCAGCCACCGGCGAACATGGGTCCGGTGACCACCGCGGTCTTTTCCGACACCTGCGGGAATCTCCTGCAGATCGCCTCCATGAGCCAGGACTGAGACGGCTCGATGTGCGCCGGGGGCCCTCACACACCCGGCGGGAGGCTAATGCTTGGAACCGTAGCTAGGCTCGCGCAGGGTGGAGCCGCTGATGCGGTGCATCCGCTGGCGGCAAAACGGGTCATAGACGGCGACGCCGATCCGGCCGGTTGCGGGATCGGCAGAGCGGATGCAGGTGCACGGGGCGTTCACGTGCCTGGACCTTTCTACTGCTGGAAACCGGAACTAGGTTCTTCCATTTTTACTCCCCGAAGCCGGAGTCCTTTCGCCAAGCGCGGTCCGGGACCGGCCGCTGGAGCGCCGGGAAACCGCCGATGCCCACACCCAGGTGGAGCGCCTGACGCCGGCGTCTTCCCACAGCACCTGGACCGCTTTCGCTGACCAGGTGCAGGTTTCGCCGGCAACGTGCTCTGCGCAGCCCGGAAAGCGGATCCACGCCCACACCGGGATGGCGGGCATGGCCGTGGTGGGCGGAAAGTGGTCAAAATCAAGTTCTTCGGGAGTCAGCCCGATGGGTTCCGCGCGCCTGGCATACCTGGCCGCCAGCCGCGCCGCAGCCTGAGGATCCATGGTTTAAGTAGAACATACGTTCGAATCTTTTAGCCGGCAGGCGAGGAACGACTGCACTGGGTTCCGCCGCCGAAGTGCGGCACAATGCTGTCCATGTGCGGACGATATGTGATGGCCCGGGCCACGTCGGACCTGGTTTCGGCTTTCGCGGCGGACCAGGTGGTGGGGGAGGACGTGGGACCGTCCTGGAACATAGCCCCGACGGATGATGTGCGCATCATCACGGAACGCCGCGGCCCGGACGGCACGCAGCGCCGCCTGGCCACAGCCAAATGGGGCCTGGTGCCGGTGTGGGCAAAGGACCCCAGGGTGGGATCCAGGATGATCAACGCCCGCCGGGAGACCATCCTGGAGAAGCCCGCGTTCCGCAAGGCGGCGGTGAAGAGACGGGCGCTGGTGCCCGCAGACGGCTACTACGAGTGGGAAAAGACCGAGGACGGAAAGATCCCGACCTACCTTTCCCCCACGGTTCCTGATCCGATTGCTTTCGCCGGACTCTACGAATTCTGGCCCGACCCCAACCTGCCCGACGACGACGAGCGCAAGTGGCTGCTCAGCGTCACCATCATTACCACCGAGGCGGCCGACGAACTCGGGCACATCCACGACCGGACTCCGCTGGTGGTGCCCAGGGACCTCTACTCCGAATGGCTGGACCCTCAGCTGACGGACGCCGAGGCAATCGCGACCCTGCTGGATGCGATTCCCGAACCGGTCCTCACCCCGCGCGTAGTGTCCAGCGAAGTCAACTCGGTGAGGAACAACGGTCCGCAGCTGATCCGTCCCGCGGAACCGGCAGCGGACTAGGTCCGGCGGAAGGATCTACCAGGCGTAGTCCTCCGGTGCCGGCTGATGGCCGGGGAAGATCTCATCCAGTTTCCGCAGTGCGCCGTCATCCAGTTCCACCTCCAGGGCGGCCAGGGCGTCGTCGAGCTGGCCCATGACCCGCGGACCAACGATCGGGGCGCTGACTGCGGGCTGGTGCAGCAGCCAGGCCAGGGCGAGGATCCCGGGCTCAATCTCCAGCTCAGCCGCGAGGTCCTCATACGCCTGGATCTGTTCCCGGTGCTTTGCCAGCAGCTCCTGGACCCGCCCCTCCGCACGCCGGCCACCGTCCTCCTGGGACTTCAGGATGCCGCCCAGCAGACCGCCCTGCAGCGGAGACCAGGGGATGAGGCCCAGCCCGTACTCCTGCGCCGCAGGAATTACTTCCAGCTCCACGGACCGGTTGACCAGGTTGTAGATGCTCTGTTCCGAGATCAGGCCGGCGAAATTGCGCCGCCGGGCGCTTTCCTGGGCCTGGGCGATATTCCAGCCGGCAAAGTTGCTGGACCCGTTGTAGATGATCTTGCCCTGGGCAACCGCGGTTTCCATGGCCTGCCAGATCTCGTCCCACGGGGTATTCCGGTCAATGTGGTGGAACTGGTACAGGTCGATGTAGTCCGTCTGCAGCCGCTTCAGGCTGGCATCCAGCGCCTGCCGGATGTTCAGCGCCGAGAGGAAGGTCTGGTTGGGCCCCGGCCCCATGGACCCGTAAAGCTTCGTGGCAAGAACAGTCGACTCACGCCGTCCGCCGCCCCTGGCGAACCAGCGCCCGATGATCTCCTCGGTCAGCCCTTTGTTCTCCCAGCCGTACACGTTCGCCGTGTCAAAGAAGTTGATTCCGGAATCACGCGCCGAATCCATGATGCCGTGCGCCTGGTCCTCCGGAGTCTTGGGGCCGAAGTTCATGGTGCCCAGGCAGAGGCGGGAGACCTGCAGGCCGGCGCGGCCCAGATGCGTGTACTTCATGGTTCCTCGGTTCATCGGTGGAAGGGTCAGGGGTGCAAGGGTCAGGCTGGAGTCGCCCGCTCATGCAAGGTTTGCTCCACGGGCCATTCAACACCGCCGCGGAGACACGGGGAAGGTGCCGGCACCGTGGCGGGGCCGCGGGCAGGATAGCCTGAGTACGCACATTCCAGGACGCGCCGGGAGGATAAGTGGCCGAATCGTACTACCGCTCACTGGGTGAGGGGACTTTCGAATCAACCCATCACACGCAGGGTGCCTGGAACGAGGACGAGCAGCATATGGCGCCGGTAGCCGGGCTGCTGGTGCACTGCCTGGAAGAGGCCGATCCCCGTCCCGGGATGCGGCTGGCACGGGTCAGCTTCGAAATCCTCGGCGTCATCCCGCAGGGCGTCTTTGATGTCACCACCAAGGTCATCCGTCCCGGACGCACCATCGAACTGCTGGAGGCCGAGCTGACGGCCGGCGGACGGACAGCCGTGCGTGCCACGGCCTGGCGCCTCGCGCTGGGAGACACCACCGAGGTTGCTGCTGTGGAAGACGAGCCAATGCCCGGCCCCGGGCAGGCTGAAGGATTCGAAGGCATGACCGCCTGGCCGGGGGACTTCATCAACGGCCTCGAGTTCCGGGCGGTTCCGGGACTGCGGCCCGGACGCGGCCAGGTGTGGGTGCGCTCGCCGTTTGAAATGCTCGACGGCGTGCAGACGCCTTCCACAGTGCGGCTCCTCGGCCTGGTCGACGCCGCCAACGGCATTGCCGCGCGCGTCCCGCCGGGAGGCGACAGCTGGATGTTCCCCAACGTGGACCTGCAGATCCATCTCTACCGCCGGCCTGCGGGACAATGGCTCGGGCTGGATACACGGGTCAGTTTCGGTACGGACGGAATCGGCCTGACGTCCTCGGTACTGCACGACGAGTCCGGGCCCTTCGGACGCAGCGAACAGATCCTCACGGTCCGTCCGCTGGGACGGAACTGACCGGTGGGAGCACGCGTGCTGGATGTTTACCGGCAGGAAAAATCCTTCGGCGCCGCCGGAGACCTGCAGCACGCCCTCGACCTGCTCTCAGCCGCCCGCGGCGGCCAGCTGGGTCCGTCGCTGCGGATCTACCAGCCGCGTCCCACCGTGGCCTTCGGGCAGCGCGATGCCCGCCTGCCCGGATTTCCCGACGCCGCCGCGGCCTGCCGGGACCTGGGCTTCGAGCCCCTGGTCCGCAAGGCCGGCGGGCGGGCGGCCGCCTACCACGAGGGCTGTCTGGTCCTTGACCACATAGAACCCGAAGCCGACGCCGTCAGGCACTCGCTGGCGCGCTTTGCTGACTTCGCGCAGCTGCTCGCCGGAGCCCTGCAGCACGCCGGCGTACCAGCAGGCGTCGGCGAGATCCCCGGCGAGTACTGCCCGGGCGAGTACAGCGTCCACGGGGGAACCGAAGCCCGGGTCAAACTCGTGGGTACCGCGCAGCGCGTAGTCTCCGGTGCCTGGCTCTTTTCCTCGGTGGTTGTCATCGAGGACTCCGCACCGCTGCGCGGAGTCCTTACCGCCGTGTATGACGCCCTGGGCCTGGACTGGGATCCATCCACGGCAGGGGCCGCCGAGGACCTGCGTCCCGGGCTCACCGTCGCCGTGGCCGAGGCGTCCCTTCTTGCCGCCTACGGCAGGTACGCCGCGCTCCGCACCGCAGATCCCCGGCACCTGGAGCGGATCACCGCGCCCGGGACCACCGTCTTTCCAACCGCTGCCCCGGCCCGTTAGGCTCGGGCAGCGGAAGCCACCTCAAGAAAAGGACCCGCACGTTGCCTAAGAAGAGCGTCGAGAACACTGCCCTGCGGCTCAAGGCCGTCCTGGAAGTCCTGGCGCGCCAGGACCCGTCAGCGGAGAAGAAGACATCACGGGCGGACGTGCTGCGCCAGGCACTGGAACAGGTTCCGCTGGAAGGCACTGAAGCGGTGCTGCTGGCCAGCGGCGTCGCCCGCGGCGAACGGGCGCTGGTTACCGCCAGCACCAAACTGGTCAAGGCGGGCTGGATCCTGAAGGAAGGCCGCGCCGGGTGGAGCATCACCTCCGAGGGCCGCTCCGCGCTCTCCGACTTCCCCGATGTTGAACACCTGCACGCTGCTCTCAGCGGCAGCGAGCACTCGGTCACGGCAGTGACAAAGGCAGAGGCGCACAGCGAAGCCGTGCTGGAGGAGGCCCTGGTGGTCTCCGACGCCGCCGCCGAACCGGCAGCGTCGGTCCACGGTGCGCACGCCGACGAGCACTACGACGGACCGTCCTTCCCCCAGCCGAACGCCGTCGCAGTGCCCGGAACGTTCGGTTCCGCGCTCGGCGGTGAGGACTGGGATCCCTCATCCGACGCCGTCCAGCTGGGCTTCGACCGCAGCGATGAACTGTGGAAACTCAGCGTTGACCTGCCTGCGGGGAGCTACGAGTTCAAGGCTGCGCTGAACCGCAGCTGGGACGAGAACTACGGTGAGGGCGCGCACTTCGACGGCGCCAACTACCAGATGGGGCACGCGGGAGGGCCCGTGACCTTCCTGTATGACCACGCGACCCACACGGTGGTAACCAAACCCGACGGGCTATAACCGCGCAGCCGGTGCCGGACACCGGTGCCTCGGGACTATCATCAGGGGCACGGCAACGGCGAAGGAGTGCCCATGAACGTCCCCTCCATCCCGGAACAGGGCTAGCGGCTTTTGGCGGCAGGTTGGCGCGATGCGCTTGGCCCGGCTGGCCGGCCGTACCGCAGGGTCCTGGCGGCCGCAGCGGCCGCAGGATCGGCCGCGGGTGTCTACTTCCGGCTCGTCCGGCCGCTGCGCCGGCGCACCGAACCGGGGGCCGGCCCGCGGATGCCCGGGGATGCGGTCCTTACCGGCCCCGTGCTGCAGTACACCCGCAGCATCCTCATTCCGGCACCCGCGGCGGACGTCTGGCCGTTCCTGAACCGGATAGGGCACGGCCGGGCCGGTTGGTTCGTGTTGGACCGGGTGGGCCTGCCGGACCAGCGGGAAGCTGACCGGGCCGTCCCGCAGCTGCGGGACCTGGACATCGGAGACCTGCTGAGCACCGGAACCGGGCACCGCCTGCGGATCAAGGAAGTCCA
Organism: Arthrobacter sp. IK3; assembly: GCF_051337705.1. Taxonomy (NCBI): domain Bacteria; kingdom Bacillati; phylum Actinomycetota; class Actinomycetes; order Micrococcales; family Micrococcaceae; genus Arthrobacter; species Arthrobacter sp. IK3. The sequence continues at coordinate 49,292 of NZ_JBPPSW010000008.1, forward strand.
GCCCCGGGACTGGATGCTGTGGGCGAACGGGGACGGCCGGTCCACCTGGCTCTGGCTGTTGAAACCTCTGCGGCCCGGGCAGACCCTGCTGGTGGTGCGTGCCCGTTTCCAGTACGGATTCCGGCGTCCCGGTGCCCTGACCTCGCTTCCTCTCGACGCCGTCTACTGGGCATCCGTCCGGCGGTCCATGCTGGCCATCCGGGACCGGGCCGTGCTCCGTTCGGCAACCCGTTTGGGGAAGGGCTGAGCCAATCCAGGAGCACCGCTCACCGGGCAGCCGGAGCCACTGCTAGCGTGGATGTATGGAAGAACTTCCTGCCGCCCAGCTGCTGCTGTCTGGACCCCGCGGCCGGGAACTCTGCCTGGACCTTGCCCGGTCACTCGCCCCCCAATATCCAGCGTTCTCCTGCGGAAGCAGCGACCAGCTGCCCCGCGGCCTGGGGCAGGAATCCAAGCGGGTGCTCCAGGTGCTCAGGGCCCTTCCCAGCCGCCCCGAAATCGCTGTTGCACAAGTCCTCCAGAGCCTGGACCGCGTCGTAAAGGGCGCGTCCTACTGGCAGCCGCCGTCGGAAACTGCGCGTGTGCTGGCCGAACCCGATGTGAGGGACCTGCTCATCCCGGTAGCCGTCGCCGTCGTTCGTGCCCGGCCGCAGTGGTGGCTGGCCCCCGGCGCGCTGACCCAGTATTACGTCCAGTGGATCGCCAGCACCACGGTTCCCGGGACGGACCCGCCAACCCTGGCCGGCAGTGCCGCCGGACTGCAGCGCTGGCGCGAGTCGATTTCAGCCGAGGAAGGCAACACTCCGCTGGTCGCCACCTGGACCGGCCGCTGGTGGTCCGTTCCGGCGCTGTCAGACGTTCCGGTCACCACCCCGGCGATTCCCGGCAACGGCCCGGCGGGGCTGCGGATGGTGGAAGATCCGCTGCCGTGGAACATGGCGCGGACCTATCCGCTCCGGGCGGCGGAAAACGCCCGGATCTACGAAATCCGGGAGGCGCGCAGCTGGCAGGACCTGGTCTCGGCCTATCCGCTGGAGGTGACGCGTTCGCGCGGACGCAGCTGGGCGGTCAGCTCAGGGAAAGCGGAGGCCGACACCTGGTTCTGGGCGATCCCGGACTGGCAGGCGGTTGCCCGGGACTACGACGGCGTCCATCTCAGCGTCGCGGGTTACCTCCGCACAGCCGGCAGCGTACTGGATGCCGCCGGCATGAAGACCATGCTGGCCGGCTGGGCTCCCGCCGAGACCTGGTGGCTCAAGGACGTCCTGGTCCCGGCCGGCGACCCGGTGAACTGGACGGCCACCCCGGACCACACCGGCTGGCAGGTCCAGGCGGCAGAAGTACCTTGATCCACGCTGTACCTTGATCCACGCCGTTCCCTGATTCACACAGTTCCCTGATCCCGCTCCGCCCCGATACCCTCCGGACACGCCGAAAGGGCAGTTACGGCTGCTTTGAAGCCTCATTCGAGCCGTAACTGCCCTTTCGGGGGTGGGGGAGGGGGCGGGAGCCTAATGGCCGCGCGCGATCCATTCGTCCAGGTGCGGTGCCTCGGCGCCGATCGTCGTCGAATCCCCGTGCCCGGTGTTCACCGCGGTCTCGGCCGGCAGCGTCAGCAGGCGCTCCCGGATCGAGGCGATGATGGTGCCGAAATCGCTGTAGGAACGGCCGGTCGCGCCCGGACCGCCGCTGAACAGCGTGTCACCGGAGAAGAGCACCGGAGTGCTGCCTTCTTCGTCCTCGAGCAGGAAGCAGACCGAGCCGGGGGAATGCCCGGGGGTGTGCAGAGCCTCGAGCGTGACGCCGGCAATCTCGAACGTGTCGCCGTCTTCGATGACGTCATCGGGTGCTTCATCCGGGAACACTGCGTCCCAGAGCATCCGGTCCGCCTCGTGCAGGAACACCGGTGCGCTGAACCGGTCCTGGGCCTCAGCCACGGCACGAATGTGGTCGTCGTGGCCGTGGGTGAGCAGGATGCCCATGACTTCCCGGTCCCCAACCGCTTCGGCGATGGCGTCGACGTCGTGCGCCGGATCAATGATGATCACCTGCAGGTCATTCCCGATGATCCAGACGTTGTTGTCCACGTCCCAGGTGCCGCCGTCCAGGCTGAAGGTGCCAGAAGTGACAACCTTGTCGATGCGGGCCGCCACTAGAGTTCCACCACCGAGCGCAGGACCTTGCCGTCATGCATCTTGGTGAAGGCTTCCTCGATGTCGCCCAGGCCGATCCGCTCTGAAACGAAGGCATCCAGGTCCAGCCGGCCGAGCTTGTACTGCTCCACCAGCATCGGGAAGTCGCGGGAGGGCAGGCAGTCGCCGTACCAGGAGGACTTCAGCGATCCGCCGCGGCCAAACACGTCGGCCAGCGGCAGCTCGATCTGCATGTCCGGGGTGGGCACGCCCACCAGGACCACGCGGCCGGCGAGGTCACGGGCGTAGAAGGCCTGCTTGTAGGTTTCCGGGCGTCCCACGGCTTCAATAACGACGTCGGCGCCGTTGCCGCCGGTGAGCGCGCGGATGGCTTCCACGGGATCCTCTTCGCGGGAGTTGATGCCGTGCGTGGCGCCGTTGGCCAGGGCGAGGTCCACCTTCGCCGAGTCAATGTCCACGGCGATGATGGTGGTGGCGCCGGCCAGCTTGGCTCCGGCAACGGCGGCGATGCCGACACCGCCGCAGCCAATCACGGCCACGGATTCGCCGCGCTTGACCTCACCGGTGTTGATGGCTGCACCAATGCCGGCCATGACGCCGCAGCCGAGCAGGCCCACGGCGGCGGGATCGACGTCGTCGTCCACCTTGGTGCACTGTCCGGCGGCAACCAGGGTCTTCTCGGCGAACGCACCGATGCCCAGCGCGGGGGAAAGCTCCGTGCCGTCTTCCAGCGTCATCTTCTGGGTGGCGTTGTGCGTGTTGAAGCAGTACTGCGGCTGGCCCTTGCGGCAGGCGCGGCACTCGCCGCACACTGCGCGCCAGTTCAGGATCACGCGGTCGCCCGGGGCAACTTCGGTGACGTCGGGGCCGACGGCGGAGACCACACCGGTTGCTTCGTGGCCGAGCAGGAACGGGTAGTCATCGCTGATGCCGCCCTGCTTGTAGTGCAGGTCCGTGTGGCAGACGCCGCAGGTGAGGATGTCCACCAGGGCTTCTCCGGGCCCGGGATCCGGAACCAGGATGGTCTCCAGCGAGACGGGGGCATTCTTTTCCTTGACTACTACAGCTTGGACCTTGTGAACCATGGGGGAGGGCTGCCTCTCGGGTGATGTCTCAGGGGCACCCCGGCGTTCCGGGGCTACGGTTCCATCCTAGGGACGCCGATGCCGGGAGTCACTTTCGCGGCTCCCGGCATCGGTTCGGAGAAAAGCTCAGGTCACAGGCCCAGACGGGACTTCACCTCGGCGGCGGAGGGGTTCGTCGCAGCGGAGCCGTCGGGGAAGATCACGGTGGGAACGGTCTGGTTGCCGCCGTTCAGGGATTCCACCAGCTCGGCGGTTCCTTCGGTGTCCTCGATGTTCACCTCGGTGTAGCCGATTCCCGCCGAATCCAGCTGGGACTTCAGCCGGCGGCAGTACCCGCACCAGCTGGTTGAAAACATGGTGATGGTTCCGGCGTCGGGAGTGAATGCTTCGGCTGTGGCGGACATGGGAGCTCCTTGCTTCTTTACGGGGTGTTCTGCTGATTTCTCAACGCCGGTTCCGGCGGTTTGATTCCCCGGCGGCACGTCCTGCCGGCCGGGGAAGGAGCTGCGGAATGAACCGGATACACAGTGCCATCCCGGCGAGCTCCACGAAAGTTTGGGTGACGACGGCGGCGGCAGCGGTTCCGCCGGCATCTGGCAGCGCGAGCGCCAGCGGGAGCACCACCAGTGAATTGCGCGTCGCTCCGCTGAACGCCAGTGCACGGGCACTGCCGTAGTCCAGCCCGCCCGCCCGGCCGGTGAACGCCCCGGCGAGGACCATGACGGCCAGGAACACCGCGTACAGGGGCACCAGCCAGGCCAGGGAGAGTCCTTCCTCCAGTACCCTGCGGGCCTGCGAGGCGGCCACAGTAAACAGGACAACAAGCATCAGCGGCACCATGGACGCGTTGCCGGCGGCTGCGAGCGCACGGAAGGCCGGACGGCGGCCGGCCAGGAGCTGGGTAGCTGCCGCGGCTGCCAGTGGAAGGAGGATGAGGAATACCAGGGCTTCCAGGAACGGCCCGGGTTCAATGAGACCGGCGACCGATCCTGAGGTGAAGAGCCAGAGGAAGGGCGGCAGCAGGAGCAACTGGGCAATCATCAGCAGCGGAGTGGCCGCCAGGAGCTTGCCGTGGTCCGCCCCGCCCAGGGCCGAAAACACGATCACGTAGTCAACGCAGGGAGCGAGGAGGACCAGCAGCACGCCGGTGAGGAGCGCGGCGTCGTGCGCCACGAACCGGGACAGCACGAAAACCAGCGCGGGTACCAGCACGAAGTTCAGCAGCAGAAGCAGCCCGAGGAACCGCAGGTCCAGCAGGCCGGCGCGGATCCGGGTGAACGGCACCGCCAGGAACGTGGCGTAGAGGAGCAGTGCGATGGCTGGATTGATCAGGGCCTGCAGGGCTGACGCGCCGGGAAGAGCCGCACCGGCCAGGAAACCTGCAGCGAGGGCAGCTAGGCAGAGGCTGATCTGGTGCCGCTCGAGTGCATCCCGGAGACGGATGCCGGCCATGCTGTCCATTCCTGAAGACTATCCTCCCGGGAGGCCGTCTCCGCCGCGGCCGGTTCGGGGGCCGGCGCCCGTACAGGGCAGACTGGAACCATGTGCGGAAGATACGTCATGGCCCGGGCAGTCGGTGACCTGGTGGCTGAAGCGGAAGCCGAGGCCGACGCGAACCTTGAGCTGCGCCAGTCCTGGAACGTTGCTCCGACGTCGGACGTGCCGGTGGTGCTTGAACGGGTGATCGACGACGCCGCCGTGCGCCAGGTGCACGTGGCTCGCTGGGGACTGGTACCGGGGTGGGCGAAGGACATCTCCGTGGGTGTGCGGGCGTTTAACGCCCGCAGCGAGACACTGCTGGAGAAGCCAACGTTCCGCGAGGCGGTCCTGGCCCGCCGGTGCGCAGTGCCCATGGAGGGCTACTACGAGTGGCAGGCCGGACCCGCCGGTACCCGCAGGCCGTATTTCGTGCGCCGTGCCGACGGAAGGCTGCACTGGTTCGCCGGGCTGTATGAATGGTGGGCGGATCCGGCCCTGGCGGCAGGGGACCCGAACCGCTGGCTGCTCTCCGCCTCCGTGATCACGCTCGCCTCTCCGGAGCCGGACAGCGCGGACCCGGCCCTGCGCACGCTTGGCGAACTCCATGACCGGATGCCGCTGCCGCTGTCCGGGCAGGACCTGGATGCGTGGATCGCCCCGGGGACGCTGAACGCCACCGCAGCACTCGGGTTGCTCTCACGCGTCCTGGGCAACGCCTACGCCGCCGCAGGCAGCTGGATGATCCAACCGGCCAGTCCCGCGGTCGGAAACGTGCGCCATGACGGTCCGTGGCTGCTGGACGCGGACGCTGATCCCCGCACCGAAGCCGGGGCCGTGCTGTTCTAGGAAGCGGGCGCGAAGGTCAGGAGGCGGACAGTGCCGCACCGGGGTCCCCGGGGTCCAGGACGGACAGGGTGACCGTGCCGTCCTCGGCAACCCGGAGGCCGGGGTTGTGGCAGACTTCCCAGCGGAAACCGTCCGGGTCCGTGAAATACCCCGAGTAGCCGCCCCAGCTCATCTGCATGCCCGGAGCAGCTATTGAGCCTCCGGCGGCAGCCGCGTCATGCAGGATTGAATCCACGTCCGTAGGGGAGCCGACGTTGTGCGCCAGGGTCACCGGTGCCAGGCTGGCGGACCCGGTGGCTCCCGACTCGGCAGCCAGATGGTCGCTGCGGAAGAAGGACAGCAGGATTCCGTGTCCCACCTGGAAGAACACGACTTCCCCGGGGACATACTGCACCGGGGTCCAGCCGAGGCGGCTGTAAAAGGCGTGGGACACTTCAACGTCGCGCACGCCTAGGGTAACGACGCTCAACTGGGGCTGCATGAAAGGAATCTTCCCACCGAAACCCCGGTAAGCGAAGTAGGTTGCCTGCCCGGATTTCGCGCCGCGCGGCCGTGTTCCCGGCAGGGGCCGTTGACGCGGCCGGTATGGGCGGGCTCTCATGGAAGGCGGCAGTGCACGTCCAGGGGCGCAGCGGAGTCCGGGAACGGTCTTCTCCCGCGCTATCGCGAGAATGGGACGAGGCCCATGAGCACAGCGATCCCCCCTCATTCCGGCCAGCCGGAGCGATCCGGCGCTTCCCCGGTGTCCGGCGCAACTTCCGTTCCCCGCGGCGGGGACGGCCCGCCGCGGGACGGCTCAGCCGGGACCGGCAGTTCCGGACCGCCGGCCTGGCTGCGGATCGCGATCCCCGTGCTGCTGATCGTTATCTGGTTCGGCCTCGGGGGTGTGGGCGGCCCCTACTTCGGCAAGATCAGCGAAGTGCAGCAGAATGACCAGGCCTCCTACCTGCCATCGAGCTCGGAATCGACCAGGGTCAGCGAGCTGCAGCCGCAGTTCACGGACAGCGAGGCGATTCCCGCCGTCGTGCTTTATGTGAACGATTCCGGACTGACGGATGCCGACCGCACGTTTATCCAGGACCGGAAGAAGGCCTTCGCGGAGGCTCCGGGGGTCAGCGGCGGCGTGTCTCCGGCACAGTATTCGCAGGACGGCAAGGCGGCGGAGATCTTTGTTCCCATCACGGATGACGACGCCGCTGCGGACAATGTGGAGAACCTCAGCACAGTGGCGAAGGACGGACTGCCCGGCGGGCTCACTGGGTACGTGACCGGACCGGCCGGGCAGCTGGCGGACATTTCCCAGGCCTTCGGCGGAATCGACGGTGCCCTGCTGGTCGTGGCGGTGGTTGCCGTGCTGGTGATCCTGGTGATCGTCTACCGGTCACCGCTGCTGCCCATCCTGGTTCTGCTGACCTCCATCCTGGCCCTCTCCGCGGCGATCCTGGCCGTGTACTGGCTGGCGAAGGCGGGAGCAGTAACGCTGAACGGGCAGGTGCAGGGCATCCTCTTCATCCTGGGTATCGGCGCCGCCACGGACTACTCCCTGCTCTATGTCGCCCGCTACCGGGAGGCCCTGCGCGACAACGCAGACCGCTGGGGCGCCACCCGTGCGGCCCTCCGCGGCACGATCGAGCCCGTCACTGCCTCCGCCGGTACCGTGGTGGCGGGCCTGCTCTGCCTGCTGCTCAGTGACCTGAACTCGAACAAAGCGCTCGCGCCCGTGGCATCGCTGGGAATTGTGTGCTCCTACCTGGCGGCCATGACACTGCTTCCCTCGCTGCTTTTCGTCTTTGGCCGGGCCGCGTTCTGGCCGCGCCGCCCGGCGTTCGGTTCGCCCCACCCGGACCGTGACCACCAGGCCCGCGGGTTCTGGCCCGGGGTTGCCCGCACCGTGCGGAACCATTCACGGCGCACCTGGCTGATCTGCGCCGTCGTCCTGGCCGCAGCCGCGGTGGCGGTAGTGGACTTCCGCGCGTCCGGGGTGCCGCAGAGTGATTTTGTGCTGGGGCAGACCGAAGCCAAGGAGGGGCAGGCGGCGCTGGGGAAGCATTTTCCCTCCGGGTCCGGCAGCCCGGTGCTGATCGTGGCCCCCGAATCCGGGCTGCAGTCCGTGGCGGACACCGTGCTGGAAACCGACGGGATTTCCGACGTCACGGTGGTGGCTCAGGGCACTCCGGCCGGGACGCTGCCCGTCACGGATGCCGGCGTGCAGGTTCCGCCCATCCCCGGTTCCGAAAACGCGGCTCCGAAGACAGTGGACGGACAGGTGCTGCTCCAGGCCACCCTGACCGAGAACGCGGATTCGGCCGCGGCGGAGGACACGGTCCGTGAGCTGCGCCAGAAACTGGCCGGGCAGCAGGACGTGCTGGTGGGCGGCACCACGGCCACCACGGTGGACACCAACGACGCCGCGGAACACGACCGGAATCTCATCATCCCGGTGGTACTGGTGGTGATCTTCATCCTGCTCATGCTGCTGCTGCGGGCAGTGCTGGCCCCGTTCCTGCTCATCCTGACCGTCATGCTGTCCTTCGGGGCCACCCTGGGCGTCTCCGCCCTGCTGTTCAACTACGTACTGGACTTCCCGGGTGCCGATCCGGCGGTGCCGCTGTACGGGTTCATCTTCCTGGTGGCCCTGGGCGTGGACTACAACATCTTCCTCATGACCCGGGTGCGGGAGGAGAGCCTTGCCCTGGGCACCAGGGACGGAATTATCCGGGGGTTGATGATTACCGGCGGGGTCATCACGTCCGCGGGAATCGTCCTCGCCGCAACGTTTGCGGCGCTGGGCGTGATCCCGGTGCTGTTCCTCGCGCAGCTGGCGTTCATTGTCGCTTTCGGCGTGCTGCTGGACACCCTGGTGGTGCGCTCGCTGCTGGTTCCGGCGCTGTCCTACGACATTGGACCGCGCATCTGGTGGCCCTCGAAACTGGGCCGGGAGGCCCCCGCGGAGGACGCTGCAGCAGCCTCCCGGTAAACTTGTCCCATGGGAGAAACAGTGGAAACAGACCCGACGACCGAACAACTTGGGGCCGTACGCACGGCCATTGATGAGATTGACGAAGAAATTGTGGCCCTCATCTGGCGCCGCGAGCGCCTGGTGCGGCTGGCCGGGGGACTGAAGGACGACGACGCCCAGGTCCGCGCCCGGGGCCGGGTTGAGGAAGTCATCAACCACGTCCGCGAAGCCGCCGAGGCGCAGGAACAGGACTCCGAGGTGGTGGAGAAGACCTACCGCGCCATGATTGACGCGTTCATCGAATACGAACTGCGTACCCGGCACGAGGACGAAACACAGGCACGCCTGGACGCCTTCAGCCGCAGCTAGCAGGCTGCACAGCGGTGCATCTGCCTGCCGGAACGGCTACCAGGCGGCGGGAGCCGAGCCGAGCGGGGCAGCAGGCAGGTCCCATGCCATGACAGGGACCGGTCCCGCGGAGCTGAAAGCCAGCGGCGGCGCCAGTCTCTCGCCGGGTCCCCACCAGGTCTGTTCCGCCGTCCGGGGCAGCGAAGCCGGGGTTGGATCCGGTGGAGACTCCCAGGGGGGAGGCATCGGCCGGCGGGCGTCTGCGGCACGCTGGAGTTCCACTGCCGTCCGGGCCAGGGAAAGCCTCGCCGCATACACCTCGCCGTCCAGCCGCCGGGTCCACGCCCGCACGGCCGCTGCGGCGGCAAGGTATCCCGTGGCATGGTCCAGTGCCTGGACGGGCAGCGGAAGCGGTGCATCCGCAGCGGACCAGGCCATGCCGGCGTCGGCAATCCCCGAGGCCGTCTGCACCAGGGAGTCGAAGCCGCGGCGTGCGCGCCACGGTCCGGTCCAGCCCCAGGCATCGAGGGCCACGGTCACGACGCCGGGGCGCAGCTGCTGGAGGCGGTGTTCGTCCAGCCCCAGTCCGGTGAGGGCACCGGGACGGTAGCCGTGCACCACCAGATCTGCGGTGGAAATCAGTTCCCGGACCTTCGCCGCCCCGCCAGGTGTGCCCAGATCCAGCCGGGCGCAGCTCTTTCCCACCGTCATTTCGGCTTCCAGCGACGGCTCGTTCCAATCCGGCGGATCGATGCGCAGGACCCGGGCGCCGAACCCGGCCAGGAAACGGGTGGCAACCGGCCCGGCGATGACCCGGGTGAGGTCCAGGACCCGAACTCCGTCCAGGGGCCGCAGCGGGGTTCCGGTGGTTTCCGCGGGAGGCCGTGCGGCGCGCCGGATCCAGCCGACGAGCGGTTCGGCGCTGACGGCCTGCCCCTGTGGGGAGGACTGCCACTGCTGCGTTGTCCGCAGCTGCGCTGCGCAGCCGCCCGCTTCCACCACGGCGGCTTCGAGTTCGCCGCCCTTCCAGGCCTGAACCGCCACCGAAGCGGTGTCAGGTGTGGCGTCGGCCGGAAGCCCCAGGACGGCGAGCGCGGCACGGCGGTGATGCGGGGCATTGGTGTGCAGCCTGATCCAGCCGTCAGCACACCGGTAGTCCCGCGAGAGCGGGTCCCAGGGCGGAGGAACTTCCCAGCCCGCGGGACGGAAGGATGAGCCGAACCAGGCGCGGGCAAGATCAGGGCTGGTGCCGGCATGCACGGGAACCCCGGAGAGCCGGGAGGCGAGCTCCGCGACTGCACTGCCCGCCGCGCCCACTGACGCCGCTGCGAAGGCACGCACCGGGTAGCAGGACTCCATGTTCCAGCCCCCTCCGGTCCGTGACCCTGTTGCAGTAGGCTACGTCAAGGGCCTGAGCCCGGACAGGGCGGGGCCGCACAAAAACCAGGCATGAAAGGCGCGGCAGGTGAACCATCCCGGCACGGCAGGAAGCTCCCACTGGAAAGCGGTGGCGGCAGCGCTCGCAGATACCCGCCGGCTGGACCTCTACGCACGGATCATTACCGCCGCCGGGAAGGGGGAACCGCTCTTCCGGGACAGCCTGGACCGGGCTGAAGCCAAATCCCTGGACGCCCTGCAAAAGGCGGGGCTGGTCCGGTCCGGAGACGGCGGCCTGTTCCCGGTGCCGGAAGTCTTCTCCCGCCTGCTCGCTGCGGACCAGACTCCCCGGGACGAATCCCCCATGCGCCACCTCGGGCCGGGGAGCTCGGGCAGCCTGCCGGCCAAACGGACCGAACGCCTCGAAGTGCTGCACCATCTGGCCGGAGAAGTCTTTTCCCGGCACGGGGTCCTGGGCGGCGCAGATAATCCTGCAGCCAGCCGTGCCCGGCTGACGGAAGCCGAAGTCACCGGGCGGCTGGCGGCCCTGACCAAAGACCCGGCCATGTTCCGGCGAGCCATGGTGGATGAGGGAATCGTGCGGCGCAGCCCGGACGGATCAAGCTACTGGCTCGCGGCCCCGCGCCCGGCCAGCGGCATCGAATTTGCCGGCTGACGGCGCACCGGCCCCCTGTCCAGGCAGCTCCAGGCGTGCCGGCTCATCGCTCAGCGGGCGAATGACGGCGTGTCCCGCAGCTGACACTGCAGCACACGGCAACCGGGCACCGCGCTGCGGACCGTTGACTTGACCGGACTGCGGGCGTCGAATGGGTAGTGGGTTTTGGTTCCGGACCATCCGCGTATGGCTTCCCTAGGAGGCGTCATTGGCCGCTCGATTCACTGCCCGCGGAGCCGAAGCCACGCATCCCGGGGCACGCGCCGCCACAGACCTTGGATCGCCGGCGTCGTCCTATCCAACGGGTTCCGCACCGGCTGTCCCCGCACCGCCTGCGCCTCCGCGCCGGGCCGGAGCAGCAGCCCCGGCCCCGCATAACCGCCGGCAGGTTGCCCTGGTGTTCAGCGGCCTCATCATGGCGGTTCTGATCTCGGCCCTGGACCAGACGATCGTTTCCACCGCGCTGCCAACGATAGTGGGTGATCTGCACGGCCTGGAGCATTTGTCCTGGGTCATCACCGCCTACCTCCTGACGTCCACGATCGGGCTGCCCATCTACGGCAAGCTCGGCGACCTGCTGGGACGCAGGAACATCTTCATCTTCGCGATTGCGGTCTTCCTGCTGGGATCTGCGCTTTCGGGCCAGGCCCACAGCATGGGCGAGCTGATTGCCTACCGGGCGCTGCAGGGAGTTGGTGGTGGCGGGCTGATCATCGGTGCGCAGGCAATCATCGGAGACATTGTTTCGGCACGCGACCGCGGCAAGTACATGGGATTGATCGGTGCGGCCTTCGGCGTCGCCTCGGTCAGCGGACCCCTGCTGGGCGGATACCTGACCCAGTACTGGTCCTGGCGGTGGGTCTTCTACATCAACCTGCCGCTCGGCGCGATTGCCCTGGCGCTGATCATTACGTCCCTGCACCTGCCCAGGCGCAGCGCTGCCGGCATCAAGCTGGACTATCCCGGCGCCGTCATGCTCGCCGTTGCGAGCGCGGCACTGGTCGGCATTACGAGCTGGGGCGGAACCACTTACGCCTGGACGTCCCCAACCATCCTTGGCCTCGGGGCGGCCGCGCTGGTTGCCGTCGCGGTGTTCATTCCGGTGGAGCTTCGCGCCGAGGAGCCCATCCTTCCGCTGCGCCTGTTCAGGATCCGCAACTTCGTCGTCTGCTCACTCGTGGGACTCGCCGTCGGGCTGGCGATGTTCGGCAGCATCTCCTACCTGCCGACCTTCCTGCAGATGGTCAACGGTGCCAGCGCCACGGACTCGGGATTGATGATGCTGCCCATGACGGCCGGCCTGCTGCTGAGCTCCATTGGAACCGGGCAGCTCATCTCCCGCACCGGCCGGTACAAGATCTACCCGGTTGCCGGCGCGCTGATCATGATTTTTGGCCTGTTGCTGCTCTCGCGCATCTCGGCCAGCAGCCCGTACTGGTTCACGGCACTGGGAATGTTCGTCCTGGGACTGGGAATCGGCATGCTGATGCAGAACGTCGTGCTGATTGTGCAGAACAGCGTTCCGCCGCAGAACATGGGCACAGGAGTCTCCTCTGCCAACTACTTCCGCCAGATCGGCGGAACACTCGGAATCGCCGTCTACGGATCGGTCTTCATCTCCCGGCTCAATGACCAGGTGGCGGATGCCCCGGCCGCCGTGCGGTCAGTGACCAGCCAGGGAGTGAACTCCATCAGCCCGGACCAGCTGCGGGCCTTGCCCGCGCCGGCTCGGGATTTCATTGCCGACGCGTTCGGAACCGCCCTGCCTCCGGTCTTCCTGCTGGGTATCCCGGCCCTGGGGGCGGCGTTCGTGCTGACGCTCTTTATTCGGGAAATACCGCTGGCCAGGACGGCCAGCGTTCAACTGGAAGGGGAGGCGCAACACTAATGGCCTCAGGTGCACATGCTGCAGTACCGGTCGGTGCCGGAAGTACGGAAACCCAGGACGAGGGAACGCCGCGCGGGCGGGTGCTGGTGTTTACCGGCCTGGTTCTCTCCGTCCTGCTCGCGGCACTGGACCAGACAATCGTGGCCACGGCCCTTCCCACCATCGTGGGGGACCTCAACGGCCTTGAACACCTCTCCTGGGTAGTCACCGCCTACATCCTGGCCGCGACCATCGGGCTGCCCATCTACGGCAAGCTCGGTGACCTGTTCGGCCGCAAGAACATCTTCATCTTCGCCATTGCCGTCTTCCTGCTGGGCTCCGTCCTCTCCGGGCTGTCCCAGAACATGGGCCAGCTGATCGCGTTCCGGGCCCTGCAGGGCATCGGCGGCGGCGGACTCATGATCGGCGCGCAGGCCATCATCGGAGACCTGGTCTCCCCGCGGGAACGCGGGCGCTACATGGGGCTGATCGGGGCTTCCTTCGGCCTGGCTTCAGTGGGCGGGCCGCTGCTGGGCGGCTGGATCACCGATTCGTGGTCCTGGCGCTGGGTGTTCTACATCAACGTGCCCATCGGCGCGGTCGCGCTCGCCGTCGTCATCACCTCCCTGCACCTTCCCAAGGTCTCCGGGCGCCGTCCGCGCCTCGACTACGCCGGCGCAGCGCTGCTTGCGGTTGCCTCAACGGCCCTGATCCTGGTCACCAGCTGGGGAGGCACCACCTATGACTGGGGCAGCCCGCAGATCCTGGGCCTGGCCGCTGCCGCAGTGCTGGCCGGGGCGGCGTTCGTCTGGGCCGAACGGCGCGCGAGCGAACCGATCCTGCCGCTGGGCCTGTTCCGGATGCGGAACTTCCTGATCCCGGTGCTGGCGGGCATCGCCGTCGGAATAGCGATGTTCTCCACCATCTCCTACCTGCCCACGTTCCTGCAGATGGTCAATGGCGCCACCGCCACGCAGTCGGGGCTGATGATGCTGCCGATGATGGCCGGGCTCCTGCTGACGTCCATCGGCACCGGGCAGCTCATTGCGCACACCGGGCGGTACAAGATCTACCCCGTCGCCGGGTGCGCCGTGATCATTGCCGGGCTGGTGCTGCTCTCGCGGATTTCCCAGGACACCCCGTACTGGTTCACGGCGATCGGGATGGCTGTGCTTGGCCTGGGGATTGGTGCGCTGCTGCAGAACCTGGTGCTGATTGTGCAGAACAGTGTTCCGCAGCAGAACATGGGCACTGCCATCTCCGCCGCGAACTACTTCCGCCAGATCGGTGCTTCGTTCGGTATTGCCGCCTTCGGGTCCATCTTCATCCAGCGGCTGACCGACCAGCTTGCAGATGCCCCCGCCGGGGCTGCGGGGATGCTTCCCGCGGAAGGCATCAATTCGCTCACTCCGGCGGTGCTGCAGTCCCTTCCCGGCCCGGTGCAGCAGGCAATCGGAGCAGCGTTCGGAACGGCCCTGCCGCCCATCTTCCTGCTCAGCATTCCCCTGGTTGCCGCAGGCGGGGTGCTGTGCCTGTTTATCCGGGAGATTCCACTCTCAACACAGTCACGGGTGGAGGCAGCAGCAGAATAAATCCGAACTCACACCAGCTTCCCAGAGGGCACTGCGGGGATTGTCAGAGTGCAGTCGTACACTGGAGATTCGAATATATATTCGAATAGGGTTCAGTTCCGGGAGATGCTTCATCTGTCCGGAGCAGCGGCCGGACATCAATCCAATTCAGGCGAAGGCCACACCGGCAATAGGCACAGCGAGGGGCAGCCATGGGACTTTTTAGTGAAGCGGTGGAGGTAGTGTGCTCACCCGCGGGCATACCGCTGCGCCTTATCTGGCAGGGAAGGACATACAAGGTGGCAGCCAACCCGGTGCGCTGGTATGAACGCCGCAGCTGGTGGGAGGAAGAACCCCGGGCAGAGCGCGGACACGGCCCCGGACTGGTGGATTCGGAAATCTGGCGGGTCCAGGCCCGCCTGAGTCCGCGCTCGCCGCTGCGCACCCTGGACATTTCCCGGCAGACTGCCTCCAACACCTGGCGGCTGATCCGGATCCATGACGCCCTGCGGGAAAGCGCTTAGCGCGCGTGCCGTGAGTACCGTGCCATGAGCTTCACCCATCTTCACGCCGCTACGGCCTTTTCCGCCCACTACGGCACGTCCTGGCCGGAAGAGCTGGCCCAGGCCGCCGCAGCGGACGGAGCCGACGCGCTCGCCTGCACGGACCGTGACGGCCTGTACGGCACGGTCAAGCACCTGCGTGCCTGCATGGACGCCGGCATTGATCCCATCGTCGGGGTGGACCTTGCCATCCTGGACGGGGAAGGCCGGGACGCTGAGGTGACCGGCAGGGCGGTCATCCTGGCCCACGGGAATAACGGGGGAGCGGGCTACCACGCGCTGTGCCGGCTCATTTCCGACGCACATGCCGGAACCTCTCCCTCCAAGGGGCGTACGGGACGCCCGCCCGGCGTCACCCTCGAACAGCTTGCAGCCCGGGTACTGGGCAGGGACGGGGAACCCGTACTGACCGTGCTGGTGGGCCCTTATACCGACGTGGGACGGGCCATGCGCAGCCGCAGCTATGCCGTGGCCCGCACCCTGTTCCGGCGCTGGCTCTCGGTCATGCCGCGCGCGGCGCTCGCCGTGGAGGTAGTCACGCACCTCAGCGCGCCGGGAACCAACCTGAGCCTGGCCCACGCCGTGCGGATGTACCGGCTCTCCGATGAAATGCACCTCCCCGCCGTGCTGACCAACGCCGTGCGCTACGTGGATGAAGACGGCGCCGCTACCGCAGACGTGCTCGACGCCGCACGCGCCCTGACCGCCATGGCGCAGCTGCAGGACCTGCAGCCAAATGGGCAGGGCTGGCTCAAGACGGGCAGGCAGATGGCAGCGCTCGCCGCGGAGATCAGCGAGGAAGCAGGCTACGGGCGTGCCGGGGCAGCCAAGCTGCTGGCCGGAACGGAGGCGCTCGCCGATACCTGCCGGATCGACCCGGAAGCAGACATGGGGTGGAAGCAGCCCGTGGTCCCGGAAGCCGGGGTCATCGGGATCGACGCGGAACCGGTGCTGGAACTGCGCGGACGCTGCGAAGCCGGAATAGGCAGGCGCTTCGGGCACCTGGGCGGTGCCGCGGAAGCTGCCATGCGCAACCGGCTGGAACACGAGCTGGGGATTATCGAGAGGCTCGGCTTTGCCGCCTACTTCCTCACTGTCGCGGAAGTCTCCACCATGATCCGGGACATGGGAGTGCGAGCGGCGGCACGCGGATCGGGTGCGTCCTCGCTGGTGAACTACCTGCTGGGCATCAGCCACGTGAACCCGCTGGCACACAACCTCATATTTGAACGGTTCCTCTCCCGGGACCGCTCCACGCTGCCGGACATCGACATTGACGTTGAAAGCGCCGAACGGCACAACGTGTACCACCGCATCTTTGAACGCTTCGGCGCCCAGCGGGTCACCCTCATGAGCATGCAGAACGGTTACCGGGCGCGCGGAGCGGTGCGCGACGCCGGCCTGGCCCTGGGATTGCCTGATGAGGAGGTCAGCGCCGTGGCCAAGGCACTGTGGCGCTTCTCGGCGAGCCATTTCCGTGAGGCGCTCGCCGAGAAACCCGAACTGCGCGGCGTGGCCGAGGCCGTGCAGCAGAACCGCCAGCTGGACCTGCTGGTGGACCTGACCGAACGGCTGGACCGGCTGCCCCGCCATATTTCAATGCATCCGTGCGGGGTGATCCTGGGGGACACCTCGCTGTTGGACCGCACGCCCGTGCAGCCCAGTGGCCTGGGCCTGCCCATGTCCCAGTTCGACAAGCACGACATGGATCCAATGGGCATGCTCAAGCTGGACGTGCTGGGCGTGCGGATGCAGTCCGCCATGGCGTTCGCCCTGAACGAGGTGGTTCGGGTCCATTCCGGCGGAGACGACGTAGCCCGGGCCGGAAAGCATGTGGAAGAAACCGAACCCCGCCCGGAGTGGATCGACGAGGACGGGCGGATCGACCTGGATGCCGTTCCGCTGGATGACGAGCCCACCTTCGAGCTGATCCGCAGCACGCACACGCTGGGCTGCTTCCAGATCGAGTCGCCCGGCCAGCGGGAGCTGGTGGGCAAGATGGCGCCGCGGGACTTCAATGACCTGATCATCGACATTTCACTGTTCCGGCCAGGGCCCATGAAATCCGACATGGTGCAGCCGTTCCTGGAGCACCGCCACGGCTGGGCCCCGGCGGTGTACCCGCACGAATCGCTGCGCCCGGTGCTGGCGGAAACCCACGGGGTGACGGTCTTCCACGAACAGGTGCTGCGGACCTTCGACGTCTTCACCGGCTGCGGGCTGGCAAAGGCCGATGAGCTGCGCCGGCTGCTGGGCAACCCCGCTGCCGAACAGGGGGTGGAGGATTTCTTCCGGCAGGCGGCGCAAAAACGCGGTTACGACGCGCAGACCATCGACAACGTCTGGGGAACACTCAAGGCCTTCGGCAGCTTCGGTTTCTGCAAGGCCCACGGCGCCGCCTTTGCCGTGCCCACCTACCAGTCGGCCTGGCTAAAGGCACACCATCCCGAAGCGTTCCTTGCCGGAATCTTCGAGCACGATCCAGGCATGTATCCGCGCCGGCTGCTCGTGGCCGAAGCGCGGCGTATGGGCATCCCCATCCTGCCGCTGGACATCAACCGCAGCGGCGAGCAGTACCGGGTGGAATGGGTTCCGCCCCTAACGGCGGCTCCGGGGCGCAGGGCAACCCCCGGCAGGTTCGGGATCCGGCTTAGTTTCGCCGGGATTTACGGTCTTTCCGCCGCGGAGGTCCGGCGGATCGCCGCCGGGCAGCCGTTCGATTCCCTGGCGGATCTGCGTGCCCGCGCCAAACTGTCCCGGCCCTCGATGCAGCGGCTGGCGCAGCTGGGTGCCTTCGACTCGCTGTCCCGGGAGAGCGGTTCGCGGGGCACCAGGGCGGACCTGCTGCAGCACCTTGCCGAAACATCCGGTAAACCCGGAACCCGCAAATACGATCCGATACCGGGGCAGCTGGCGCTTCCGCTGGGCGATACCGAACTGGCCAACCTCGTGCCGCAGCTGCCTGAGCCCACACTGCCGGAGCGGGTCCGCACCGAACTGGACCTGCTCGCCGTCGACGTCAGTGCCCACCTGGTGGACAGCTACGAACCGCTGCTGGCGGCCCTGGGTGTAACCAAGGCCGAATCCCTGCTGGGGCTGCGCAACGGGTCCGAGGTCCTGGTTGCCGGAATCCGGGTGGCTACCCAGACCCCGCCGATGCGCGGAGGCCGCCGGGTGGTGTTCATCAGCCTGGATGACGGAACCGGCTGCGTGGACTGCACCTTCTTCACCGAGGCGCAGGAGAAAACCGGCCCGCTGCTCTTCGGTACCGAACTGATGCTGATCCGAGGGCTGACCCGGCGCACCGGGCCGCGGGGCATGAGCCTGCAGGCGCTGCAGGCCTGGGACCTGGCGGACACCGCGTCCCTGCCGCTGCCGCGGGCGGCGGCGAAAGCCCCCCGGACACGGCTCCGGAAAGAGGGCAGGCCGGCCGCGCGGCCGGTTGGTCGGGCTGAAGAACAGCGGATAACATCGTAAGGGCGCGCACCGTAGCTGCATGGGCAACCCCGTGCTCAAGCGCCAGTACAAACGAATCAAGGAGACAACGTGTCAGTGCCGGAACAGTTCACCCTCATCGTCGACGGCGAAGAGACCACGGTGGATACTGGCACCACCGGTGCTCAGCTCTTTTTTGAGCGACGCGAAGTCGTGGTCATGCGTGTCGACGGAGTCCTGAGGGACCTCGACACCCCGCTGGCTCCGGGCCAGAGCATCGAAGCCGTAACCATCGATTCGGAAGACGGCCTCAACGTCCTGCGCCACTCCACCGCCCACGTCATGGCCCAGGCCGTGCAGCAGCTGCGCCCCGACGCCAAGCTGGGCATCGGCCCGTACATCAAGGACGGCTTCTACTTCGACTTCGATGTTGCCGAGCCCTTCACGCCGGAAGACCTGAAGACCCTCGAGAAGATGATGCAGAAGATCGTCAACTCGAACCAGAAGTTTGTGCGCCGGGTGGTCACCGAGGAAGAAGCCCGCGAAGCGATGGCCAACGAGCCGTACAAGCTCGAACTGCTCGGGAAGAAGGACGGCGCCGAGGAAGCCGGCGAAGGCGCGAACATTGAGGTCGGCGCCGGGGAAATCACCATTTACGACAACGTTGACCGCAAGTCCGGGGACACCGTCTGGTGCGACCTGTGCCGCGGCCCGCACCTGCCCAACACCAAGCTGATCTCCAACGCCTTCGCGCTCACCCGCTCCGCCGCTGCCTACTGGCTGGGCAACCAGGCCAACCAGCAGCTGCAGCGCATCTACGGCACGGCCTGGCCCACCAAGGATGACCTGAAGGCCTACCAGGAACGCCTGGCCGAGGCCGAGCGCCGCGACCACCGCAAGCTCGGCACCGAACTGGACCTGTTTTCCTTCCCGGACGAGCTCGGTTCCGGCCTGCCGGTGTTCCACCCCAAGGGCGGCATCATCCGCAAGGCCATGGAGGACTACTCCCGCCAGCGCCACACCGAGGCAGGCTACGAGTTCGTCTACACCCCGCACATCACCAAGGGCCACCTGTACGAGGTTTCCGGCCACCTGGACTGGTACCGCGACGGCATGTTCCCTCCCATGCACGTTGACGAGGTCACCGACCCGGAAACCGGCGAGGTCACCAAGCCCGGCCAGGACTACTACCTGAAGCCGATGAACTGCCCCATGCACAACCTGGTCTTCCGCTCCCGCGGACGCTCCTACCGGGAACTGCCGCTGCGGCTCTTCGAATTCGGTTCGGTGTACCGCTACGAGAAGTCCGGCGTCATCCACGGACTGACTCGCGTGCGCGGCATGACCCAGGACGACGCCCACATCTACTGCACCCGCGAGCAGATGAAGGACGAGCTGACCAAGACCCTGAACTTCGTCCTGGACCTGCTCAAGGACTACGGGCTGGATGACTTCTACCTGGAGCTTTCCACCAAGGACCCGGAAAAGTACGTCGGTTCCGACGAGGTCTGGGAAGAAGCCACCCGCACCCTGGCCGAGGTTGCCGAGGCCTCCGGCCTGGACCTGGTGCCGGATCCCGGGGGAGCAGCCTTCTACGGTCCGAAGATCTCTGTCCAGGCCCGCGACGCCATTGGCCGCACCTGGCAGATGTCCACCATCCAGCTGGACTTCAACCTGCCGGAGCGCTTCGAACTTGAGTACCAGGCTGCCGACGGAACCCGCCAGCGCCCGGTCATGATCCACCGTGCGCTGTTCGGTTCAGTGGAACGCTTCATGGCAGTGCTGACCGAGCACTACGCCGGCGCCTTCCCGGCCTGGCTCGCTCCGGTCCAGGTAGTGGGTATTCCCGTCGCCGAGGCATTCAACGACTACATGTACGACGTCGTGGACAAGCTCAAGGCAGCGGGCATCCGCGCCGAAGTCGACGCCGGAACGGACCGCTTCCCGAAGAAGATCCGCACCGCTTCGAAGGAGAAGGTTCCCTTCGTCCTGATCGCCGGCGGTGAGGACGCCGAAGCCGGCGCAGTCTCCTTCCGCTTCCGCGACGGCAGCCAGGACAACGGCGTGCCGGTGGAGGAAGCCGTGAAGCGGATCGTCGAAGCGGTAAGGAACCGGGACAAGTAGCGGCACGGGGGAGTCCAGATGGAAAGCCAGGAACAGTATCCGCACGACGGCGATGTGACGGATAACTTCGAACTCGCCGGAGTGCCGGACGCCTTCCAGCGCCTCTGGACTCCCCACCGGCTCGCCTACATCAAGGGCGGGCAGGACCAGGTTTCTTCCGAGGACAACTGCCCGTTCTGCACCGCGCCCTCCCACACGGATGAGGAAGCGCTGATTGTCCACCGCGGGCGGCACGCCTTCGTGATCCTGAACCTGTTCCCGTACAACGCCGGCCACCTGCTGGTGTGCCCTTACCGGCACGTACCGGACTACACCGACGTCGACGCCGAGGAGACGGCGGAAATCGCCGCCCTGACCCAGACCGCCATGCGCGTGCTCCGGAAAGTTTCAGCGCCGGCCGGTTTCAATCTGGGAATGAACCAGGGGGCCGCAGGCGGCGCCGGCATCGCCGCGCACCTGCACCAGCACATTGTTCCGCGCTGGAGCGGCGACGGGAACTTCCTGCCGATCATTGCCCATACCAAGGCCATCACGCAGACCCTGGGCGAAGTTCGGCAGATGGTTGCCGATGCCTGGCCTGCCGCTGCTGGCGAAACTTCTTCCGGCGGCCCGTCCGCTGCCGCCGGAAACGACGAGGCCTAGAACGTGCTGAACAAATATGCCCGCGGTTTCTTTACCGCACTGTTTACCCCCCTTGCGTCCTGGCTGATCCGGCACCGGGTCTCACCGGACGCCGTCACCGTTGTGGGAACCCTCGGCGTCATGGTCGGCGGACTCGTGTTCTATCCGCTGGGCCAGCTTTTCTGGGGCACGATGTTCATCGTCCTCTTTGTGTTCTCCGACGTCATTGACGGGATCATGGCCCGCCAGCAGGAGCGCAAAGGCAAGTGGGGTGCCTTCCTGGACTCCACGCTGGACCGGTTTGCCGACGGCGCACTCTTCGCCGGCGTCAGCATCTGGTTCTTCACCGGGGGAGACAACGACGCGATAGGCGTTGCGGCGGTCATCTGCCTGGTCCTGGGCATGCTGGTCTCCTACATCCGGGCCAAGGCCGAGTCGCTTGGCTTCGACGCCAACGTGGGGCTGGCCGAACGGGCCGAGCGCCTGGTCTTCCTGCTCACTGCCACCGGCCTGGTGGGACTCGGGGTACCGGACGTGGTGCTGCTGGTTGTCCTGGCGGCACTGTCCCTGGCCAGCTGCGTCACCATCGCCCAGCGGATGGGCACGGTGCGGCGCCAGTCCGCCGCCGCCGTCGCCAGCGGAGACCGCGACCGTGACGTGGACCAGGACATGGGTAAAGATACGTAGCGAAGGCCCCTGAAAGCGGTACGCGGGCTTATTATTGGCTTTCCGGCCGTACTACCAGAGAGCTTGTCATGCCTACAGAAACACCGTCCCAGCCATCCGCGTCAACCGGCGGCAGCCGCGTCAAGCGCGGCATGGCTGAGATGCTCAAGGGCGGCGTCATCATGGACGTCGTCACTGCCGAACAGGCCCGGATTGCCGAAGACGCCGGCGCCGTTGCCGTAATGGCCCTGGAACGGGTTCCGGCAGACATCCGCGCGCAGGGCGGTGTCTCCCGGATGAGTGATCCGGACATGATCGACAGCATCATCGACGCCGTCTCCATTCCGGTCATGGCCAAGGCACGCATTGGGCACTTCGTCGAAGCGCAGGTGCTGCAGTCCCTCGGCGTCGACTACATCGACGAGTCCGAGGTACTGACCCCCGCGGACTACGCCAACCACATCGACAAGTGGAAGTTCACCGTTCCCTTCGTCTGCGGTGCCACGAACCTGGGCGAAGCGCTCCGCCGGATCAACGAGGGTGCAGCCATGATCCGCTCCAAGGGCGAGGCCGGAACCGGCGACGTCTCCAACGCCACCATGCACATGCGCCAGATCCGCACCGAGATTGCCCGGCTGTCCTCGCTTCCCGAGGATGAGCTCTACGTCGCCGCAAAGGAACTGCAGGCACCGTACGAACTGGTCAAGGAAGTCGCCTCCGCAGGCAAGCTCCCGGTGGTCCTGTTCACCGCCGGCGGCATTGCCACCCCGGCCGACGCAGCCATGATGATGCAGCTCGGTGCCGACGGCGTGTTTGTTGGCTCCGGCATCTTCAAGTCCGGCAACCCTGCCCAGCGTGCAGCCGCGATCGTCAAGGCCACTACCTTCCACGACGATCCGGATGAGATCGCCAAGGCGTCCCGCGGCCTGGGCGAAGCGATGGTCGGTATCAACGTGGACGAGATTCCGCAGCCGCACCGCCTCGCCGAGCGCGGCTGGTAAGCACGGCAAGAAAAGACAGCGCACCGGCACCGGGTACTCCCGGTGCCGGTGCGCTTTTTGCTTTCCTAGCCGAGTGCCATGGAGTAGGTGCGCCCGCGGCCCACCAGGGAGAATCCCCGGGCCGAGCAGAGGTCCTGGCCCGCGGCCGTGGCGTTCACCACCAGGTGTTCGGCACCGGCAGACTCCGCTGCGGCTGCTGCGGCACTTAGCAGCGCGGTACCGAAACCCCGCCGTCGGCTGGACGCGCCGACGGCCAGGGAGAAGATCCCCGCGGTCTTGGACAGGCCCGCGACGCCGGTGGGATAGAAGGCGTAGGCCCGCCCGGTCATGCGGGCCGAATCCCGGGCCGCAATGTGCCAGGCCTGCCGGGGCTGCGAGTTCCCCACCCGCAGTTCCTCGGCGTCGGCCCCGGAGACTTCCCGCGGCTGGTGTTCCACCGCGGCGCCTTCCGCGGACCAGGCCTGCGGAGCGCGCACCGGTGCGGTCATCCAGCAGGTCTGCGGTCCACGCCGGAAACCGAACGTCTCCAGCGGCGCGCTGTCCACTGAACCGCCCAGCCAGGCAGTAACCGAGGACGCTCCCAGCCGGGAACCCTCCGCCAGCCCGGGCCGGATCCCCGACGGCGATATCTCTTCCGGGAACATCAGCATCAGCTGGCGGCGTGCCGGAAGCCAAACCCACCGGGACTCATGCGTGCCAAAGGAACGGCCGCCGGTCGCTGACGCGAGGGCGGAGAACCAGGTGTGCTGCAGGCGCTGGCAGGAGGCAATGGTGGGCATGGTTTTCAGGACAGGCCCCGGCGTTCCAGCAGGGGAGCGAGGAGCGCGTCCCGGCCGCGCAGGTCGCGGAAGGACTGCAGCGGATCCCGGGAGAAGCCCTTCGACAGCAGCTTGCTCCGGAACGCATCACCATTGGCACGGGTCAGCCCGCCGTTCTCGGTAAACCACTGAACCGTGTCGGCGTCGAGCACTTCACTCCAGATGTAGGAGTAGTACCCGGCCGAGTAGCCTCCCGGGAAGATGTGCTTGAAGTAGCCGGTGCGGTACCGCGGCGGAACCAGCGCCGGATCGATCCCTGCCTGCACGAGCGCCTTGTGCTCGAAGGCCTCCGGATCGGGTACCGGCTCCTGTCCCGGCGAAAGTACATGCCAGGCCCAGTCCAGCAGCGTAGCTCCAAGGTACTCTGCGGTCCGGAAACCCTCGCCCCACAGGGAGGCAGCCCGGATCTTTTCCAACAGGCCCGAGGGAAGCGGCTCCCCGGTCTGGTAGTGCCGTGCGAAATTGGCGGCAACCTCATCATTGAGCATCCACATCTCGTTCACCTGGGACGGGTACTCCACGAAGTCACGGGGAACAGCCGTTCCGGCAAACCGCGGGTACCCGACGTTGGAGAACAAGCCGTGCAGTGCGTGGCCAAACTCGTGGAAGGCGGTTACTACCTCGTCGAAGGTCAGGAGTGCGGCTTCGCCCGCTGCGGGCTTGGAGATGTTCAGGTTGTTAACCACCACCGGCTGGTGGCCCAGCAGCCGTGACTGGGAGACGAGTTCGTTCATCCAGGCACCGCCGCTCTTCGTGTCCCTGGTGAAGTAGTCACCCAGGAACAGTCCCAGCCCCGTTCCGTCTTCATTATGGACTTCCCAGACCCGGACGTCCGGATGGTAGCCGGTGAGATCCGGACGCTCCGTGAAGGTGATGCCGTAGAGCCGGTTGGCGGCGAAGAACACCCCGTCGTGAAGGACCCGCTCAAGTTCGAACCAGGGACGCAGGGCCTCAAGGTCCACGGCGTACTCCTCGCGCCGGACCTGCTCCGAGTAGTACGCCCAGTCCCACGGCTGGAAGTCCTCGATCCCGTCACGGGCGGCAGCGGCACGCAGCTTGTCGGCTTCGGCCCCGGCGTTGCGGACCGCCGGCGGGACCAGCTGGGAGAGCATGTCTTCCACTGCTGCCGTGGTGGGCGCGGTCTGGTCCTCCACGGCATAGGCGGCGTGGCTTTCGTGTCCCAGCAGCGCGGCCCGCTCAGCACGCAGCGCGGCGATTTCGGCTGCAATCTCCAGGGTTGAGTTGGCGTTGCCGCGGAATCCCCGGTGAACGGAGGCTTCGAAGAGCCGCCTCCGGACGTCCCGGTTCTTCAGCTTCGCCAAGGCCGGCTGAGGCGTCGGCAGAACAAGAGTGAGCAGGTACTTTCCCGTGGCACGTGCGGCCTCCGCAGCTGCGGCGGCAGCCGCGACGTCGTCGGGTGAGAGTCCGTCAAGGTCCGCCGCGTCGTCCAGCACCAGGGCCGAATCGTTCGTGTCCGCGAGCAGCCGCTGGGAGTAGGTGGTGCCCAGTTCGGAGAGGCGGGTGTTCAGTTCCCGCATCCGTGCCTTGCCGGCGTCGTCGAGTGCTGCGCCGGCGCGAATGAACAGGCGGCGGTACTCCGCAAGCAGGCGGGCAGACTCTTCATCCAGGCCGTCAGCCGGCACGGCGTTCACCCGCTCGAACAGTGCCGAATCCTGGTAGATGGTGCCCTGGTGCGCCGAGAGCAGGGGACTGACCTGCTGCTCCAGCGACTGGACCTCGTCCGTTGCATGGGACATCACCGCGTTGGAGAACACGGAAACCGCCCGAGCCAGCGTCTGGCCGGAGCGCTCCAGCGCCGCGATCGTATTGTCGAATCCTGCCGGTTCCGGATTGGAGGTGATGGCACGGATCTCCTCCTGATGTTCCTCCATCCCGGAGGTGAAAGCCGGCAGTAGATCGGCGGTGGTGATGGCCGTGAAATCGGGGAGGCCGTACGGCAGGGTGCTTGGTGAAAGTAGGGCGTTGCTCATGGAAACAAACACTTTCACAGCGGGGCCTGCGCAACCAGCCGACGGGCCGCGTATGCTCATCCTCGACCGCATTGGGCCGTGCCGGGACTGAGGACAACACATTCGGGGGAAGAATGAACGAAGACCGCCCACCGGCTTCCCGGACAGGGAAGCTGCTGGCTGTGCTGCTACTGGCATCGGCGCTGGGGCTTGGCTCCTGCACCGCTGCGCAGGAGCCGGACCCGGCCCCTGCAGAGCCGTCGTCGTCCTCTCCGTCCGCGGATCCATCCCCCGAGCCCTCGGCGACGCCGGGCGCCGGACCGGAATGCCCCGGGCTCCGCTGCACCTCGGTGATGCTGGCGGGGGACCTGCTGGTCCATCCCCAGCTTTGGGACCAGGCCCGCCTGGATGCCGGCACCACCGGGAAGCAGCCGCTGGACTTCGAACCGCTGCTGGAGGGCATGCGTCCCTACATCTCGGGAGCGGACCTTGCCGTCTGCCACATGGAAACTCCAGTCGCAGAGGCGGACGGACCGTACGCCGGCTACCCGATGTTCAATGTGCCGCCGCAGATCCTCACCGCTGCCGCCGCCGTCGGCTACCAGGCCTGCACCACGGCCAGCAACCACACCGTCGACGCCGGCACCGAAGGCCTGAACCGCACCCTCGGTGTGCTGGATTCACTGGGCCTGGAGCATACCGGCTCCTATGCGACCGAGGCCGACTCCGAAATCCCGATGATTCTGGATACTTCAGGGGCGCGGATCAGCGTCATCGAAGCGACCTACGGCCTGAACGGGCTCGAGGCGGAGCACCCGTGGCAGGTGGACATGCTCGACGCCGAAGACATGATTGCCCGGGCGCAGGCGGCCCGGGAACAGGGCGCAGACATTGTGCTCGGCGCAGTCCATGCCGGTGACGAATACGCCTCCATGCCCAACGCGCAGCAGATCGAAACCGCCCATGCCCTGGCGGACAGTGGCCAGTTCGACCTGATCTACGGACACCACACGCACTCCGTGCTGCCGATCGAGAACTACAACGGCACCTGGATCGTCTACGGTCTCGGCAACGCGGTCACCGAGCTTTCGCCCTGGTACGCGGTCAACAATGAGGGCCTGATTGTGCGGGCACAGTTTGCCCAGGAGAACGACGGCGCCGACTGGCGGGTCAATGACCTCGCCTGGGCGCCGTCGGTCATTGTGCGTGATCCGTACCGGTGGTGCTCGGTAGCCGCGGACCTGCCGCAGGGGCCGTGCGCGTCGGAGGCACAGCAGGCCGAAGTGCGGCAGCGGACGGTCTCCGTGGTGGAGTCAATGGGGGCCGGGCAGGACGGGGCGCACGAGTGGCTGGTGTCCGAGGATGTTTCTGCGCGTTGAGGCCTGGGCGTTTGGCGTCCGGCCGGCGTGCCGGCCTGCGTCCGCCGGGCGTGCCGGCGTCCGTCCGCCGGGCGCCGGAACGGCGGGCGGACCGGAACTCCGTCCGCCGGGCGCGCCGGAACGGCGGCAACGAAACTCCTTCGCTCGCAGGGCTCGCTGCGGAGTATTAAAGCCGCCTAACCCGGCCCGCCCGTTGGGAGCGCAGCGTTCGCCTTCTCGACACACGGTTATCGTCTGGTCTCCGAGGGCGGGACGTGCCGGTTGACCCGGTGCTGAATCGTCGGGGCGCGACCCATCGTTGCTGTTAGCCTCGGCTGGTGAGAATGACGTTACGGCCGTGGCTGCCGGATGATGCTGCCTCCCTGTTGGCTGCTGTTCAGGCAACCCCTGATCTTGATACCCAGATGGACCGCCTTGCCGTGGATGATCTGGACGCTGCAGAGGCTTATATTCGATCCGACCTGCGGTTCCACCCGGATGACGGCATGTGCAGCTTCGCCGTGGAGGTCGACGGACGGGCCGTGGGGAATATTGGGCTCGGCCACATAGATCACCGGCACCGCACTGGCTGGCTGTCCTACTGGATCAGCCGCGACAGCCGAGGACTTGGACTCGCCGGAAGGGCAGCGGCGGGCGTGGCAGACTGGGCGCTCCACGATCTCAACCTTTTCCGCATCGAACTGGGGCACAGGGTGAACAATCCGGCCTCCTGTGCCGTGGCACAACGTGCAGGTTTCCTGCCGGAGGGGATTGAGCGTTCAAAGCTGGAGTACGGCGGCGTGCGTTTCGATGTGGAAACGCATGCGCGGCTCGCGACTGATCCTGCTGCGGCTCTGGATCTTCCGACCCTCAAACTGTAGAACTTCCTGCATCGGAGGTGCCGTCCGGTGTCCCTGGCCACAGGAAGGAATTCGTCATGGCAAAGGTTCTGATTCATGCGACGGTGACGCTGGACGGGTACATGGCAGACCCGGAGGGCGGCGTCGACTGGATGTTCGACGTCGATGCGACGGAGGAAGACACGGCGCTGGTGAACCGGGTTGTCGGTGAGATCGGCGCCGTCGTTGGTGGTGCCAACCGTGCGCGGACAATCGAGGACGGGGAGGAGCCATACGGCGGCCTGCCGGGGGTGCCCGTTTACCTGATGACGCATACCGCGGCGGAGCCCGTGGTGAAGGACGGGGTCACCTACACCTTCGTCGTGGATGACATCGGTAGTGCCCTGGAAATAGCCAAGGTTGACGCAGGGGAGAAAACCGTGAGCCTGCTCGGCGGGAGGATCTCACGGCAGTGCCTGCAGCTTGGCGCTGTGGATGAGATCCAGCTGCACGTGGTGCCGATCCTGCTTGGAGCCGGGATTTCCCTCTTCGGAGGGCTGGGCCAACGGGTGAACCTGGAACTGATTGAGGAGGCCGCGTTCGGGGACGGAGTGCACCTGCGGTACCGGGTGCTTCGGTAGTTTTGGCTCTGTGCCGGCATGTCCGTCCGGCACGCCTGGTTGCCCCGTTCGCTCGCCCGTCCTGTCCGTGTGCCCACCCGACCTGTCCGCTCGTCTCCACCCGTTCGCCCGTCTGTCCGCCCGCCGGGCGGGCCGGAACGGCGGCAACGAAACTCCTTCGCTCGCAGGGCTCGCTTTGGAGTATTAAAGCCGCCTAACCCGGCCCGTCCGGCGAACCCACCGCGTCACCCTGCCTTTGGAGTGCGCGGATCCTACGGAGAGTGACAGGTGTGGCGGGTGGGTTCACACCGGCCACTGGGGTAACGGCGGGTGGGAAACCCGGAAGGCGGCGCCTGCAGGAAAGGGGGCTGACTCCGGGGTTCCCAGGGCTCGTTGCGGATGGTGCCTGGTGGGGTCACGTCTGGCGCAGGGGTAACGGTGGCTGGGAAACGCCGCGGCGAAGGTCTGTGGCGCTTGCGGCGGCTGCGAAACCCGGTCGCGCAGGTTGAGATCGGTTGAGGCAGTTCCCAGGGCTCGTGATGGGTGGGGCGGATGGGGTCACACCGGTCGCTCGGGGTAACGGTGGCTGGGAAACCCGGAAGGCGGCGCCTGCGGGGGAGGGGGCTGACTCCGGGGTTCCCAGGGCTCGTTGCGGATGGTGGCTGGTGGGGTCACATCTGGCGCAGGGGTAACGGCGGCTGGGAAACCCGGACGCCCGAGGCACACAGGTCCGGACGCTGAGGCACACAGGTCCGGACAGCAGGGGCGCGCGGCGGTTGGGGCCGCCAGGTCCCGGCCGCGGCTAAGCGGACACCGCCACCGGAAAACCCGCGGGGAACTACCGGGGACGGTTGGCAGCGTGGGAACGGGCGAGCTCGGAGAGGCGGGCAAGCTCGGCGAGGTCCGCGTCGGACGCGGGAGCCGGGTTGAAGGAACCATAGCGGCGGGTCACAGCCTTCTCGATCAGGAAGTCTGCGATCGCCGGGTTCTTGGGTAGAAGCGAACCGTGCAGGTAGCTGGCCACCACGTTCTGATACCGGGCGCCCTCGGTGTCGTCCTTGGAGTTGTTGCCCTCGCCCTTGCGGACCAGCGCCAGAGGCTTCGCATCCGGCCCCAGGAAGGTCTGGCCGCTGTGGTTCTCGTAGCCGTGGATCTCGCCGAACTCTTCACTGACTGAGAGCACATTGCCGATCAGCCGGTCCGGTCCGCCGTGGGTTTCAATGTCCAGGACCCCGATGCCGGGGATGAGGACGCCGTCGTGCGTTTTGAAGAACCGGCCAAAGAGCTGGTAGAGCCCGCAGATGACCAGCATAGGCAGGCCGTCGTCGGCCATGGCGCGCAGCGAAGGCGCCAGGGCCTGCAGGTCCTGCTGGATCACCACCTGGCCGCTGTCCTGCCCGCCGCCACCCACAATCAGGTCCGCGTCGGAAGGGAACTCGTCGCCCGGGTTGTACTCGGTGACTACCGGGTTGTACCCCTGCCACTTCAGGCGCTGCTTGAGCACCAGGACGTTGCCCCAGTCGCCGTAGATGTTCATGTCCCGGGGGTACAGCTGGACGATGTGGATGTCCCGGCTCATGAGACCACCTCAACCTTCGTGATCTTGGAGAGTTCGCGCCGCACGGCAAGCATGGCGGTGTACGTGCAGAATATGCGCTTCGGCTGTGTACCGGAACCGGCAATGAACTTGGCCAGCGCATCGGGGATGTCCGGAAGAACGTCGCCCACCGGAACGTCGTCGTACTTCAGGCGCAGGGCCATGTCATAGGCGCGCACCCCGGTGACCATGTCTACGCCGTCAGAGAGCGTTTCGAAGTCCACATCCCAGAGCCAGGACATGTCCCGGCCGTCTGCGTAGTTGTCATTGATGGCGATCATGGTTGCGTAACCGTGTGCCGCGAAGGACTTCAGGCCCAGCCGGAACCCTGAGGGGTTTTTCACCAGCACCAGTTCCAGCGGTGCGCCGTTCACGGTCAGGGACTCACCGCGGCCGAAGGCCGGTTCAACGTTGGACAGCGACTCGAACAGCGCCGTCCGGTTTGCCTTGGCGCCCAGGATCTGCCGGGCAAACGTCAGTGCCGCGGCCGCGTTGAAGATGTTGTAGACGCCGCGGAGCTTCAACCCCGTGGTGGCAGGAGTGCCGTCAACCAGGAAGTCAGCCTCGGTTTCGGCAACCCGGGTGAGCACGACGTCGGCCGGCTGGGCAGCTGCGATCGCTTCGGAGCGGGAGCCGCGCATCTCGTCATCGTTCGGGAAAGTGCTGCGCAGCGAGGCATCCAGGCCAAAGTAGGCGACCTTCGGGCCGGACAGGGAATCGGCGATGGAGGCTACCCGCGGATCCTCGCGGTTCAGCACCACGGTTTCCGTAGTGGCCTTAGCGATCTGTTCCAGCAGCCGGGTGGTCTTGTCGATCTCGCCGAAGCGGTCCAGCTGGTCCCGCAGGACGTTGAGCAGCAGGGCATAACGCGGCTGGATGAGCTTCACGAAGTGAACGGCATGGGCTTCGTCCAGCTCCAGGACGGCAATGTCCGCGTCCAGGCGCCCGCGCAGGTCCACTTCGCCAAGCAGTGCCGCGGCCACGCCGCGGGTGAAGTTGCTGCCGGTCCGGTTGGTGAAGACCTTCAGGCCCTGGCCTTCCAGCAGCTCCACGACCATCTTGGTGGTGGTGGTTTTGCCGTTGGTACCGGAAACGACGGCGACGCCGAGGGGCAGGGTGGAGAGCGTCCGCCGGATGAAATCCGGATCGATTTTCTCCACTACGAGGCCGGGAAGTGCGGACCCTCCGCCGCGCAGCCGCGAGGCGCCGCGGACCAGTTTGCCGACCAGAATGGAGAAAGAACTCATGGATACCGAATATATCCCACCGTCACGAACCGGGCCGGGACGCCGCGGGCAACCTAGAATGATCCAATGACTGAAATCACGTCGCAGGACGCTGCGTCACCGCTGGTGGGAGTGCTGGCGCTCCAGGGCGGAGTCCGTGAACACGTACACGCCCTCGAAGCGGCAGGGGCGCGCACAACGCTGGTCCGCCGCGCAGCAGAGCTCGACGCCTTGGACGGGTTGGTGCTTCCCGGCGGGGAATCCACCACCATTGACAAGCTGATGCGCCTCTACGGCATCGCCGAACCGCTCCGCGCAAAGATTGCGGAAGGATTTCCCGTCTATGGCTCCTGCGCAGGCATGATCCTGCTCGCCGAGCGCATCACCGACCCGGCGCTGGACGCGGCCGGAGAACCCCAGCAGACCCTCGGCGGGCTGGACATAGTGGTGCGCCGCAACGCATTCGGCCGGCAGCGTGAGTCCTTCGAAACCAGCCTCGCGTTTACCGGCCTGCAGTCCCTGCCCAGCCAGGACCCCGCGGCTCACACCGAAAACGTGCACGCCGTCTTTATCCGGGCGCCCTGGGTGGAGAAGGTAGGCTCCTCCGTGCAGGTTCTTGCACAGGTCCCGGCCGGAGACGCCGCAGCGGGCGCTGAAAGTGGTGCAGCTGATTCAGTCGCTAGAATTGTTGCAGTGCGTTCGGGAAAACTGCTGGCCACCTCGTTCCATCCGGAAGTAACGGGGGAGCGCCGTATCCACGAACTATTTATCCAGATGATCAGAGGAGACGCGTAAAGCATGTCGGGCCACTCGAAATGGGCAACCACCAAGCACAAGAAGGCCGCAATTGATGCCAAGCGTGCAAAGTCCTTTGCCAAGCTGATCAAGAACATCGAAGTTGCGGCGCGTGCCGGCGGCGCGGACATGGCCGGCAACCCCGGCCTTGAACTCGCCGTGCAGAAGGCCAAGAAGACCTCTGTTCCCAACGACAACATCGACCGCGCCATCAAGCGCGGCGCCGGCCTGACCGGTGAAGTCGTCGACTACACGGAAATCATGTACGAAGCCCGCGGTCCCCAGGGATCCGCCGTGCTGATCGAGTGCCTCACGGACAACAAGAACCGCGCGGCCTCCGAAGTCCGCCTGGCTATTACCCGCAACGGCGGCTCGGTGGCGGATCCCGGCTCGGTTTCCTACATGTTCAACCGCAAGGGCGTTATCTCCCTGCCCAAGAAGGACCTCACCGAGGATGACCTGCTGATGGCAGTGCTCGACGCCGGTGCTGACGAAGTCAAGGAATCCGGCGACAACTTCGAGATCCACTGCGACCCCACGGACCTGCGTGCCGTAGTGGCAGCCCTCGAGGAAGCCGGCATCGAATACGAGACCGACGAAGTCGAGTTCGTTTCCTCCATGCTGGTGGACCTGGAAGCAGACGCCGCCCGGAAGTTCATGAAGCTCGTCGACGCGCTGGAGGAACTGGACGACGTCCAGAACGTGTACTCCAACGCCGACATCTCCGCGGACGTTTTCGCGCAGCTCGAAGAAGACTGAGCACCGCGTGCCTCTCCGGGTCCTGGGGGTTGACCCGGGACTGACCCGCTGTGGACTGGGCGTAGTCGACGTCGAGGGCAACCGCCGCGCCACCATGGTGGCCGTGGGGGTAGCCGGCACGGAAGCCGGCACTGCCCTCGACGCCCGGCTGCTGGCCATTTCGGAGGCGATTGAGCTCTGGCTCGATACGCACACACCGGATGTCCTGGCCGTTGAGCGGGTCTTCAGCCAGCTCAATGTCAGCACCGTGATGGGCACCGCGCAGGCGTCCGGCGTCGTTATTGCTGCCGCCGCGCGCCGCGGGATTCCGGTAGCCCTGCACACCCCCACCGAGGTCAAGGCCGCGGTAACCGGTTCGGGGTCGGCGAACAAGGAGGCAGTGGGCAGGATGGTCACCAAGATCCTGCGGCTCACCGAAATGCCGCGGCCGGCCGACGCCGCCGATGCCCTTGCGCTGGCCATCGCCCACGCCTGGCGTCGCGGTGCCATGGGGCCGGGGCAGGCAGCTACCCAGGGATCGGCGGCAGCGGGCGGGGGACTGGCCGCCACCGGCCTCACCCCGGCGCAGCGGCTGTGGGCGGAAGCTGAAGCCAAAGCGAGACGCGCGCACCGCTAAAGTTCCGGCAAACCCGGGCCGGGACAGTAGGCTGTTCGTAGATATGTTCTATTTCGTTCCCGGATCACAGCACGGAGTTTCCCCATGATTGCCTCCCTACGCGGCGTCGTAACCCACGTCGGCACTGCATCCGCCGTCCTTGACG
Organism: Arthrobacter sp. IK3; assembly: GCF_051337705.1. Lineage (NCBI taxonomy): Bacteria > Bacillati > Actinomycetota > Actinomycetes > Micrococcales > Micrococcaceae > Arthrobacter > Arthrobacter sp. IK3. Next base: position 82,806 of record NZ_JBPPSW010000008.1, read on the forward strand.
TCAACGGCGTCGGCATGGCCGTCCAGGCAACTCCGCAGACCCTGATGTCCCTGCGGACAGGCGCCGAAGCGCTGCTGCACACGGCCCTCATTGTCCGCGAGGATTCGATGACCCTGTTCGGTTTCGCCGAGCCGGGGGAACGGGAAGTGTTTGAGACCCTGCTGGGCGTCAGCGGCGTCGGCCCGCGCATCGCCCTCGCCGTGCTGGCAGTCCACACACCCGAAGCAGTGCGGATCGCCGCCTCATCCGGGGATGACAAGGCCTTCAGCAAGGTTCCGGGAATCGGCCCCAAGGGAGCCCGCCGGATTGTCCTGGAGCTCGCGGACAAGCTGGTTCCGCTCGGCACCGATGAAGCGCCGGCCGGCGTGCCGGCCTGGAACGAGCAGGTGCTCTCTGCGATGACCGGGCTGGGCTGGTCGGAGAAGGACGCCACGGCCGCCGTTGAAGCCACGGCGGCAGAGCATCCCGACGCCGCCGCGGCGGGCAACGTGGCCGAAATCCTGCGCCTGACCCTCCGCCGCCTCGGCCAGGACGGTGCCCGCGCCCGGTCCCCGCAGCGGGCGGGCTAGCGTGGCCGCCTCCGAAACGCTGACCACGGCGGCCCCTGATCCGGATGACAAGGCAATCGAGGCCGCGCTGCGTCCGAAGAACCTCGACGATTTCGTGGGCCAGAAGCGCGTCCGGGAGCAGCTGTCCCTGGTCCTGGAGGCCTCCCGCCTGCGCGGCCGCAGCGCAGACCACGTACTGCTTTCCGGCCCTCCCGGCCTGGGCAAGACCACGCTGTCCATGATCATTGCCGCCGAGATGAACGCGCCCCTGCGGATCAGCTCCGGCCCGGCGATCCAGCACGCCGGCGATCTGGCGGCCATCCTCTCCTCCCTCACGGAGGGGGAAGTGCTTTTCCTCGATGAGATCCACCGGATGTCACGGCCTGCCGAGGAAATGCTCTACATGGCCATGGAAGACTTCCGCGTTGACATCGTGGTGGGTAAAGGCGCCGGCGCCACCGCCATTCCGCTGGACCTTCCCCCCTTCACCCTGGTGGGCGCCACCACCCGTGCCGGGCTGCTGCCGGGCCCGCTCCGGGACCGCTTCGGCTTCACCGGGCACTTGGAGTTCTATTCCACGGCCGAACTCGAGCTGGTGCTGCGCCGCTCCGCGATGCTGATGGACATGAAGGTCAACTCTGCCGGTTTCGCCGAGGTTGCCGGCCGGTCCCGCGGAACGCCGCGTATCGCGAACCGCCTGCTGCGGCGGGTCCGTGACTGGGCACTGGTCCACGGAATCGACCAGATCGACGCGCGCTCCGCGGGCGCTGCGCTGGACATGTATGAAGTGGATGAACGCGGCCTGGACCGGCTGGACCGTGCCGTGCTGCATGCCCTGGTCACCAAGTTCGGTGGGGGACCCGTGGGCTTGTCCACCCTGGCGATCGCCGTCGGCGAAGAACCGGAGACCGTGGAAACCGTCGCGGAACCCTACCTGGTCCGCGAAGGCCTCCTGGGGCGCACCCCGAGGGGCCGCATCGCCACACGCGCTGCCTGGGAACACCTGGGACTGCAGATGCCCGACGCCGCTGCGCAGCTCATCCCTGAATCGCTGTACACCGGGCCGGGCACGGCCGAATCGGCGGACCCGGGCGAGCCCTGACGGGTTCCGGCCCCGGTATGCAATCAGCGGCGGATGCCTGCACAATAAAATCTACGGGGAAACTTAAGCGGCCGGTGGACCGTTTTCCCCTTAGACTGTTTTGACGTCCGCTCCGCCGGTGCGCTGATTCCGGCATACCGCATACATACCGCAACAGAAACGGAACCCTTCGTGTTCTTGAATGTCTTGGCCCAGACCACCGATACGGGAGCTCAGGGCGGTTTTACGTTCTCCAGCCTCCTGCTGCCGATCCTGCTCGGCCTGTTCATCTTTATGATGTTCCGGAAGCAGAAGAAGACCCAGAAGACCGTCCAGGAGCAGCGCACCCAGATGGTTCCCGGCACTGAGGTCATGACCCAGTTCGGTCTCTTCGGCACCATCGTCTCCGTCGACCAGGAAGAGAACAAGGCTGTCCTTGAGCTTTCTCCCGGCAACACCGCCACCATTCACCTCCAGGCGCTGACCAAGGTTGTCACCGCGCAGCCCGAGGAAGCAGAGACCCAGGACGCCGTCGTTCCCGATGACGCTTCTTCCCTCACCGGCGACGTATCTGCCGCCGAGGACCGTTCGCGCGAAGCGGCTGCTGAAGCACCGCAGGACGAGACCCCGGACGAAACGCTTAAGCGCCTCGACCGCGAGAACAAGAAAGACAACTAGACTCTCCGAGGACCTGCAGGCAGAGCAGTTGATGCAGGTCCGCCGGATCCATCTGTCTCCGGCGATCACGCCCTAAAGGAAAACCCTTATGCCTCGAACCGGCTCCGGCCCGGCAGCAAAAAAGACGCTCATTTGGTTGGGCGTCCTTTTTGCTGCCCTGGCCCTTTTGCTCGGCGGCGGCTCCATGTGGAGCAACGCCAGCTGGACTCCAAAGCTCGCCCTTGACCTTGAGGGCGGCACCCAGATGATCCTTGCCCCGAAGGTGCAGGGCGGTGACTCCCAGATCAGCCAGGAACAGCTGGACCAGGCCGTGGAGATCATCCGCCAGCGCGTGGACGGCAGCGGTGTCTCCGAAGCGGAGATCACCACGCAGTCCGGCCGGAACGTCGTCGTATCGCTTCCGGGCACGCCGACAGCCGAAACCCGGGCACTGATCCAGGCCTCGGCGGCCATGGAGTTCCGCTCCGTCATTATGGGCGGGCCGGGCCAGGCGCCTGCCGCGGAAACGCCGACGCCGGACGAGGCACTGCCGCAGCCCACGGCTGAACCCCAGAACGGTTCGGACATGAACTGGGTCACCCCCGAGCTGTATAAGGAGTTCGAATCGACGAACTGCCTGGACCCCTCGGCGCTTGAGGCTTCGCTGGAGCCGGCACCGGCAGACCAGCCGATGGTTGCCTGTGAACCGGGAACCGCCGGCAAGTACATCCTCGGGCCGGTGGAAGTCCCCGGCTCCATGCTGGAGGATGCCAGCTTCGGCATGGCACAGAGCGGCCAGGGCCAGTCCCTGAACGAGTGGGCCGTCAACCTCGACTTCAACCGTGAAGGTACCGAGAAGTTCCGCGCTGTCTCCGAGCGCCTGCTCAGCTTCGGTGACGGATCCCCGCAGAACCAGTTCGCGATCGTCCTGGACGGACAGGTGATTTCCGCCCCGTCCATGAACGTCCTGATCACCGACGGCAACGCCCAGATCACCGGCCAGTTCACGCAGGAGACCGCCAAAGCGCTTTCCGAGCAGCTGAAGTACGGTGCCCTGCCGATCAGCTTCGACATCCAGAGCGAGCAGCAGGTCTCCGCCACCCTTGGCGCCGACCAGCTCCGCATGGGCCTGATCGCCGGCATCATTGGCCTGATCCTGGTGGCCGTGTATTCGCTCTTCCAGTACCGGGCCCTCGGCTTCGTTACCATCACCTCGCTCATTGTGGCCGGCGTGCTGACGTACCTGGCCATTGCGATCCTCGGCTGGTCCCACAACTACCGGCTCTCACTGGCAGGTGTTGCGGGCCTGATTGTGGCCATCGGCCTGACCGCGGACTCGTTCATCGTCTACTTCGAGCGAATCCGGGACGAACTGCGTGAGGGCAGGGGACTGGTCTCCGCTGTGGACATCGGCTGGAAGCGTGCCAAGCGCACGGTCCTGGCGTCCAAGGCAGTGAACCTGCTCGCCGCCGTCGTGCTGTATTTCGTCGCCGTTGGCAACGTCCGCGGCTTCGCCTTTACCCTCGGCCTGACTGCCATCGCCGACCTCATCGTCGTGTTTATGTTCACGCACCCGGTGATGGTCCTGCTGGCCCGGACCAAGTTCTTCGGCAAGGGCCATAAATGGTCCGGCCTCGATGCCACGCGCCTGGGTGCCGTTCCGGTCTACCGCGGCGCAGGACGCCTGCGCGAACCGGCAGCGGGCAACGCCAACGACGACGCCGCAGGCTCGCCCGCTCCCGCCGTCAAACCCGCAGGGGCCTCGAAGGCAAAGAACAAGGGCGCCGCCCGCGAAGCAGAGCGCCGGATGACGATTGCCGAGCGCCGGGCAGCGGCCGCAAGCGGCGGCAAGGACGAATCCGCAAAGCCCAACGAGGCTGCGGACAAACACGATTCAATGGCAGGCTCCGGCCGCGACGCGGAGAAGGAGGGCAACTGATGGGTAAGCTTCCCGCGTTCGCCCGGTTCGGCAATGAGCTCTACACCGGCAAACGGTCCTACAACTTCGTGGGACGCTACCGGTTGTGGTTCCTGATTGCCGCAGCTGCGGTGCTGCTCTCAATTCTGATCCCGGTAGCCAAGGGCGGGTTCAACTTGGGAATCGATTTCCGCGGCGGTTCCGAGTTCACCGTTTCCGGCGTGGAGGACACGCAGGTTTCGGTGGGTGAAGAAGCCGTGAGCGAAGTAGTCTCCGGTTCCGATCCGCGCGTGACCAACATTTCCCCCGGGACAATGCGCATCCAGACCGAAGAGCTCAGCGACGACCAGACCTTGGACGTGAAGACGGCCCTGGCTGAGGGGTACGGCGTCAACGAGGACCAGGTGACGTCCACCTTCATTGGCCCGACGTGGGGCAACGACGTCAGCCGGCAGGCCCTCATTGGCCTCGTGGTGTTCGTCGCCCTGGCCGCCCTGCTGATGGCCCTGTACTTCAGGACCTGGAAGATGTCCCTCGCCGCGATCACCGGACTGCTGGTGGTCATGACGGTGACCGCCGGCCTGTACGCGCTCAGCGGGTTCGAGGTAACGCCGTCGGCCATCATCGGGTTCCTTACCGTCCTGAGCTACTCGCTCTATGACACGGTGGTGGTCTTCGACAAGATCCGGGAAAACACGGCCAACCTGGATAAACAGACCAAGCGGACGTTCGCCGAACAGGTGAACCTCGCCGTCAACCAGACGCTGGTCCGTTCGATCAACACTTCCGTGGTCGCAGTGCTGCCCGTGGCATCCGTGCTCTTCATCGGTGCCTACCTGCTGGGCGCCGGCACCCTGAAGGACCTGTCCCTGGCGCTGTTCATCGGCATCATCCTGGGTACCCTGGGCACCCTGTTCGTCGCCGCCCCGCTCTACGCCTGGCTGCGCCGCCGCGAGCCGGAAATCGTGAAGCACACCAAGCGCGTCACCGAGCGCCGTGAACAGGAGGCGCCGGCCGCGCCGGCCGCCGCTTCCGCGACGTAACACCCAGACTGCATTCCTGCCACCGGTTCCGTTACTTCCCACGGGGGAAGAACGGAACCGGTGGTGTAAGCGGGGCAGCCAAGGGGCATAGACTGGGCAGATATCTGGAAAGAAAGGGCAGCAGTTGGCCGAGAGCGCGACGCCTGCCGAAAGCGCAGGAAAAGACCGGGACGAGAACTCTGTCCCGGAAGCGGTGAACTCCCCGGACAAGGGGTCCGGCGGTAAGACGCCTGCCGCAGTCCAGGTAAAGCCTGGCCCCGGGCAGACGGTTGCTCCTGCCCAGAAGCCCGCGCCCAAACCCGCCCCGGTACGCAGGCACGGTACGCGTGCCCGGCTCGCCCGCTTGGCCGGCCGAGGGACATCCTATTCACCGATGCTCGAACCCCTCCTGCGCACCGTCCGAGCCAATAACCCGCGCGAAGACCTGGACCTGATCCAGCGCGCCTACCTAGTCGCCGAGCGCTGCCACGAAGGCCAGAAGCGCAAGAGCGGCGACCCGTACATCACCCATCCGGTCGCCGTCGCCACCATCCTTGCCGAACTCGGCATGACCGGCACTACCCTGGCCGCCGCCCTGCTGCATGACACGGTGGAGGACACTGCCTACTCGCTGGATGAGCTGCGCAGCGAATTCGGTCCCGAAGTGGCAATGCTGGTGGACGGTGTTACCAAGCTGGACAAGGTGACCTTCGGTGACGCGGCCCAGTCCGAGACCGTGCGCAAGATGGTCGTCGCCATGGCCAAGGACATCCGCGTGCTGGTCATCAAGCTGGCGGACCGCCTGCACAATGCCCGCACCTGGCGCTTCGTCTCGCCGGAGTCTTCCGCACGCAAGGCACGGGAAACACTCGAAATCTTCGCCCCGCTGGCCCACCGGCTCGGCATGAACACCATCAAGTGGGAACTTGAAGACCTCTCCTTCGCGGCCCTGCACCCGAAGGTCTATGACGAGATTGTCCGCATGGTGGGGGACAGGACCCCCGAGCGGGAGAAGTACCTCTCCACCGTGCGCAGCCAGATCGCCGAAGACCTGCACAGCGTCAAAATCAAGGCCACCATCACCGGCCGCCCCAAGCACTATTACTCGATCTACCAGAAGATGATTGTGCGGGGCAAGGACTTCGACGACATCCATGACCTGATGGGCGTGCGGGTGCTCGTGGACTCGGTCCGGGACTGCTACGCCACGCTTGGCGCACTGCATGCGCGCTGGAACCCCCTGCCCGGGCGGTTCAAGGACTACATCGCCATGCCGAAGTTCAACATGTACCAGTCGCTGCACACCACGGTGATCGGGCCGGGCGGCAAGCCGGTGGAAATCCAGATCCGCACCCATGACATGCACCGCCGCGCCGAGTACGGTGTTGCCGCGCACTGGAAGTACAAGGACAGCGCGAAGAACGGCTCGCCCGCTCCGGACAACTCGGACATGGGCTGGCTGCGGTCCCTGGTGGACTGGCAGCAGGAAACCTCGGATCCGGACGAGTTCCTGGATTCGCTGCGGTTCGAGATCAACGCCCGCGAAGTATTCGTGTTCACGCCCAAGGGTGAGGTCATGGCCCTGCCCGCCGGCTCGACTCCGGTGGACTTCGCCTACGCCGTGCACACGGAAGTGGGCCACCGGACCATCGGCGCCCGCGTCAACGGCAAGCTGGTTCCACTGAACAGCGAGCTCCAGCACGGGGACTGGGTGGAGATCTTCACCTCCAAGGCCGAAGGCGCCGGACCGAGCCAGGACTGGCAGGGATTCGTCAAGAGTCCCCGCGCACGCAACAAGATCCGCCAGTGGTTCACCAAGGAACGCCGCGAAGAGGCGATCGAAAAGGGCAAGGACCTGCTGACCCGCGGCATGCGAAAGCAGAACCTGCCGCTGCAGCGCCTCATGACGCATGACGCGCTGATCGCCGTGGCACAGGAACTTCACCACCAGGACATCTCCGCGCTGTATGCCGCCGTTGGTGACGGCCATACCTCCGCGCAGAACGTCATTGAGCACCTGGTTTCGCTCATGGGCGGGCACCAGGGTGCCGAGGAGGACCTCGCGGACACTCCGGTGTCCTCCGCGAATGCGAAGCGGCCCAAGTTCTCCGACTCCGGCGTCACCGTGCGCGGGGTAGGGGACGTATGGGTGAAGCTGGCCCGCTGCTGCACTCCGGTGCCGCCGGATCCAATCATCGGCTTCGTGACCCGCGGATCGGGCGTCTCGGTGCACCGCACCGACTGCCGGAACGTCCAGGAGCTGCGGGACCAGCCGGACCGCATTGTTGCCGTTGACTGGGCACCTACCCAGTCCTCCGTGTTCCTGGTCGAAATCCAGGTGGAGGCACTGGACCGGAAGTCACTGCTCTCCGACGTCACGCGGGTGCTCTCCGAGAACCACGTGAACATCCTCTCGGCCAGCGTGAACACCTCCAGCGACCGCGTGGCCATGTCCAAGTTCGTCTTTGAGATGGGCGATCCCAAGTACCTCAGCCACATCCTCAGCGCGGTCCGCCGGATAGACGGCGTGTACGACGTCTACCGGACCACGGGAGACCAGCGCCGGGTCTAGCGCCGGGCAGCGGACCCGGATTCTCCTTCCAGTTCCGCTGCCACCTGTGCCACCGCCTTGAGTGCGCGCCGCGTTCCGGGAATGCGGTAGCCGCTGCGCAGCAGGGTCAACAGGTACGACGGCGGACAGTTCAGTTCCGCGTCCCTGGCCATGGCCAGCAGCACCGGCACTGACTGCTCCAGCGGAAAGTGGAGGGCGACGTCGTACGCTGTCCGCAGCGGATGCGTCACCGGCACGGAACCCAGCAGCATCCGGTCCGCAGGGCCAAGCGCCACCTCATGCAGCACCGCTCCGCTGAACGGCGGCAGGGCGGTGCTCCTGCGCCGGGAATCCGCGAGCAGGGCCAGCCTGCCCGGGGAATCGGCGCAGCCGAAGATCCAGGCTGCGCTCATCCAGCCGAAGGCGTAGCGCCCGCGAACCTGTTCCGGCAGGCTGTGCTGCGCTGCCAGCGCCCTGGCCAGCGGAGAGACCCGAACATCCCACCGCAGGAAGGTATCGCCGTACACCCGCGTCAGCAGGCCGTCGCGGCACATGCCCTGCAGCTCGGGAAGCGTGAACACCTGGCCGGCATGAAACACCGCACCGCCCGTGGAGGTGACCTGGGGGATTGCACCGTGGTCCGGGCAGGGGAGGGACATTCCTCCAGACTTCCTGCCCGCGGGTTAAAGCGAAAGGCCCGGACGCCGCCTGTGGAAAAGCGGAGTCCGGGCCTGCCGGCGCGTAGAGCGCTGGAGCTAGGAGAAGTCCTGGGCTGAACGGCGCAGGGTTTCAAGCCACTGCTCGCGGGCTTCAAGGGCTTCACGGGCGTTGGCGATTTTCTTGGCGTCGCCGTCCTTCTCGGCGGCGGCGAGCTCATCGCGCAGGGTGGCGATGGCCGCTTCCAGCTGCGTCAGTGCGCTGTTGGTGCGGGCCTTCGTCTCCGGGTTGCTGCGCTGCCAGTGCTCGTCCTCGGCGGCCTTGACGGCTTCTTCGACCTTGCGGATGCCCGCTTCCATGCGGCCCATGTCAGCGCGCGGAACCTTGCCCGCTTCTTCCCAGCGGTCGCGGATGGACTGCAGGGCCTTGCGGGCTGCGTTCAGGTCCGTGACCGGCAGAATTTCCTGTGCTTCCTTGAGGAGGGCTTCCTTGACCACCAGGTTGGCGGCGAACTCTTCGTCGATCACCTCGTTGGCGGCCTGGCGGGCTGCGAAGAACTTATCCTGTGCGGCACGGAACCGTGCCCAGAGGGCGTCGTCGTCCTTGCGGCTGGCGCGCTTGGAGGCCTTCCACTCATCCATGAGCCGGCGGTATTCGGCGGCAGTGTTGCCCCAGTCAGTGGAGTCGGAAAGCGCTTCGGCGCGGGCAATGAGGTCTTCCTTTGCCCGCTTGGCCTCGGCGTTTTCATTGTCCAGCTGGGAGAAGTAGGCGCGGCGGTGCCGGTCGAAGACCGTGCGGGCCGAACGGAAACGCTTCCAGAGGGCGTCCTCGTTGCTGCGTCCCAGCCGGGGTCCGTTCTTCTGCGCGGCCTTCCACGCTTCGAACAGCTCGTTCATCCGGTTGCTGCTGGTCTTCCACTGGATGCTGGCCGGGTCCTTGGCGGCAATCTCCTCCGCTTCGGCAACAATTGCTTCGCGGGCGGCGAGTTCACGCGCACGGACGGCCTCGGCTTCGGCGCGTTCGGCGGCTTCGGCTGCCTTGATGCCGGCCTGCAGGTCTGCAATGCGGGCGTCCAGCGCCTTGACGTCGCCCACCATCTTCCGCTCAGCCACCTGGGCGGAAAGGTGCTTCAGGGTCTTGTGCATGTCCGAGGCCGGTGCCTTGGCTGCCAGGCGCTGTTCCAGCAGGATGACCTGGCTGACGGCGTCGTCGTACTTGCGCACGAAGTAGCCCAGCGCCTCCTCGCGCGTGGCATCGGGGTACTGGCCAACGGGGAACTCTTCGCTGTCAACGATCAGGAAGACGTGGCCGTCCTCCTCGACGCGGGCGAATTTCGCGGCTTCTTCCAGCGGAGTGGTGTGGGCGGCTGGGGCTGCCACTACGGGCGCCGGGGCTGCTGCTCCGGGACGGGCTGCAGCCGGTGCAGGAACCGGGTGCCGGGCCGCGAAAGCTGCCGGGCTGGGAGCTGAGGGCCGCTGCGTTTCCGGAACGTTCCCGGTGGTTTCGTCGGATTTTTGACTGTCTGTCACCGCTAAAAGTCTTTCACTCGATGGATGGCCGCTGAGCGAATCCCGCAGAGCCATTACTTCAGGGTAAACGAATCTATCGTCACCGGGGTTGAAGGCCTTCCGTCCCGGCCGCCGTCAGCCACGCCATCGGCGGCTATCGCCTCCAGAACTTCAAGCCCTGACGTTACCTTACCCATTATCGTGTACCCGCCGGTTTCCTGCGTTATTACGGAGTCCTTGTAGGCAATGAAGAACTGCGTGCCGTGGGAGTCGGGGCTGGCGCCGCGGGCTACGGCAATGGTGCCTGCAGGGTAGGTGCCGTCTTCCGGGCTGTTCTCAACCGGACCCCACTGGTAGTCCGGATCCCCGGCTCCGGTCCCGTCCAGGGAACCGCACTGCAGAACGCCCATGGTGTCCTGGGTGGTCAGCCGGTGGCAGTCCTTTCCGTCGAAGAAGGAGGAATCGGCCAGGGACTTGAACACGGCAGCTGCCTGCGGGGCTGCGCTGCCGTCCAGTTCCACGCCAATGTCCGCACCGTTCAGGACCAGCGTCCCGGTGAACGTCCTGCCTGCCGCGAGGGACGGGTCCGGGATGGCGGAGGCGTTCTGCCCGGCTTTGGCTTCCTGCTTGAGCGCGGCCAGGTCATCGGCCGTGGGGTTCGACGAGAACCAGAAGACCTGCAGGGCGACGGCCAGGGCCAGGACCAGCGCTCCGGCTGCCCCGGCGAACGCATTGTCCCTCAGCCGGCGTTTCCGCTGATCCCGGGCGAACGCCTCTTTGGCCTCCTTGCGGGCCAGCCGCTGGCGGGCGGTCCGGTTGCTCTGGCTGCCGGCTCTCACTGCCGTCCTCCTCGGGGGTAGGGAATGCGGATAGCTTCCGGGATCGCCTCCGGTGGCGGTCCGGAGCCCGGAAACGGCTAAAATGGGTGCCGCACACAGTTTAGGCACGTAACTTGTGTGCCTTCCCAGTATTTGGTCCGCCGCGCGCTGCACTGCGCCGTGCAGCGGGCCGCCTGATCCCAAAGGAGTCTGCCGCATGGCACGCAAGGCCTCACTGTCCGGTTTCCCTGAATGGCTACCGCAGGAGCGCCTCGTTGAACTCCATGTGCTGGACGTGCTGCGCCGCACCTTTGAACTGCACGGTTTCGCGAACATTGAAACCCGCGCGGTGGAGACCGTCGGCCAGCTGCTCCGCAAGGGAGAAATCGACAAAGAAGTCTACGCGCTGAGCCGGCTGCAGGCCGAGGAGGGGGAAGGCCCGGCAAAGCAGGATCCCAACCAGCTGGCCCTGCACTTTGACCTCACCGTCCCGTTCGCGCGCTACGTGGTGGAAAACGCCGGTCACCTGGCGTTCCCCTTCCGCCGCTACCAGATCCAGAAAGTCTGGCGCGGTGAACGTCCGCAGGAAGGCCGCGCCCGCGAGTTCACGCAGGCGGACATTGACGTGGTGGGCGACGGCGAGCTGCCGTTCCGGTATGACGTCGAGCTGGCGCTGGTCATCGCCGAAGCCCTCGGCGCGCTGCCCATCCCGGACTTCCGGATCCGGGTGAACAACCGCAAGCTGGCCGAAGGCTTCTACCGCGGAATTGGCCTCGAGGACACCGCGGGGGTGCTGCGCAGCATCGACAAGCTGGAAAAGGTTGGCGCTGACCGGGTGGCCGAGCTGCTGCAGGAAGAGCTGGGCGCCACGCCCGAGCAGGCTTCCCTGGCATTGAAGCTCGCGTCCATCCGCACCGAGGACGAGTCCTTCGTTGACCAGGTCCGCGCCCTGGGCGTCACCAGCGAACTGCTGGACACCGGCCTGGAGGAACTGCGGCAGGTCATCGCCGAAGCCGCCCGCCGGGCACCGGGCAAGGTCATTGCGGACCTTTCCATTGCCCGCGGCTTGGACTATTACACCGGCACGGTCTACGAAACGGTGCTGGTGGGCCACGAACAGCTCGGCTCCATCTGCTCCGGCGGCCGCTACGACTCACTGGCGACCAAGGGCAGCCGGTCCTTCCCCGGCGTCGGGCTCTCCATTGGCGTCACCCGCCTGGTGATGCGGATCCTCAGCCAGGAATTCGCTGAAGCCAGCCGCTCGGTTCCCACCGCCGTCCTGGTGACCCTTGCCGACGACGATTCATGGTCTGCGGCGCAGGACGTCGCCGCAGCGCTGCGCGGACGCGGCATCGCCGTCGAGGTTGCGGCGAAGGCAGAGAAGTTCGGAAAGCAGATCAAGTACGCCGACCGCCGCGGCATCCCCTTTGTCTGGTTCACCTCCGAAGACGGAACGCATGAGGTGAAGGACATCCGTTCCGGAGACCAGGTGCACGCCGACCCGGCGGTGTGGACGCCGCCCGCAGAGGACCTTGTTCCGCAGGTCAGCGCGCGCGGCTAAATGTTGCACGGCTGAAACACGCCGTTCTCCGATCGCGGCATGCGGCTGGCCTATAGTGGCTGCATGAAAACCCCGTTGCGGATCGGCTATGCGGCCATGCTCGAGCAGTTCCACCCCAGCGAAGCGGTTGCGCTGTCTGCGTACGCGGAGGAGCGCGGCTTCTCCGGAGTCATGGCGGCAGACCACTTCCAGCCGTGGGTTCCGGCGCAGGGCCAGTCGGCCTTCGTCTGGAATGTGCTCTCGGCACTGGGGGAGCGGACCAGGGGGGACCTCGGGCCGGGTGTGACCGCTCCGACCTTCCGCTGGCATCCCGCCATGGTCGCGCAGGCCTCCGCAACCCTGGCGGCCATGTACCCGGGCCGGCACTGGCTGGGCCTGGGTTCCGGCGAGGCGCTGAACGAGCACGTCACGGCGCAGTACTGGCCGGAGGCCCCGGAGCGGATCAACCGGATGTTCGAGGCGATCGAGATCATTTCCAAGCTCTTCGCCGCGTCCGTGGCCGGTAAGGACGTCCGCCACAGCGGCACGTTCTACAAGATGGAGTCCACCCGGCTCTGGACCATGCCGGAGGTTGCTCCGGAAATCCTCGTCGCCACCGCAGGGCCGGTAACCGCCAAGCGTGCCGGACGGCATGCCGACGGCCTCATCACCGTGGGCGCGCCGCTGGAGAAGATCGAGGGCCTCTTCGCGAAGTTCGACGCCGGTGCCCGCGAGGCCGGCAAGGATCCGGACACGATGCCCAAGGTCCTGCAGCTGCACATGAGCTGGGCCCCCACCTACGAGGAAGCCCTCGCCAACGCCATGACCGAATGGCCCAACGGCGGCATGAAGTTCCCCAAGGCGGATATCCGCTCGCCCTTCGAGCTGGAGCAGATGGCGCGGCTGGTCCGTCCCGAGGATTTCGAGGGCAGGCTGCTGATCTCCGAGGACCCGGACGTGCACCGCGCGTACATCCAGAAATTCCTCGACCTCGGATTCGACCGCGTGTACCTCCACAATGTGGGGCGGAACCAGCGTGAATGGATCGACGTTTTTGGCACGTCGGTGCTGCCGGAGCTGCATCGATGACGCTGGACCACTTCCTGACTGAATCTTCGGACCGAATTACCGCGCCAACCACCCGGCTGGTCATCACGCCTGTAGAAGGAATCGGAGAGATTCGTTCCGGCGATGACCTGGCGGGCCTTATTGGACGGGCCTGCGGAAAGGACCTGCGCAGCGGAGACATCCTGGCGGTGACTTCCAAGGTTGTCTCCAAAGCCGAAGGCCGCACCATGCCCGCCGCCGACCGTGACGCTGCGGTTGAGCAGGAGACGGTGCGGGTGGTTGCCAGCCGCGAGCACGCCGGCGGGACCACAAGGATCGTAGAGAACCGGCTCGGCATCGTCGCAGCCGCAGCCGGCGTGGACGCATCCAACACCGAGGACGGGACGGTGCTCCTGCTCCCGGAGGACCCGGATGCCTCGGCGCGGGCCATCTGCCGCCGGCTCAAGCAGGACTTCGGCGTGGACATCGGCGTCGTTATTACGGACACGCTGGGACGCCCCTGGCGGCAGGGACAGACGGATGCCGCGATTGGCGCCGCAGGGCTGAGCGTCCTGCTGGACCTGCGCGGCACCCCGGATGCCTCCGGCCGGCCGATGACCGCCACGGTGTCCGCGGTGGCCGATGAGATCGCTGCCGCTGCGGATCTGGTCAAGGGAAAGACTGCCGGACTGCCGGTTGCGCTGGTTCGCGGCCTCGAAACGCTGGTCACGGTGGGCGGCATGGACAAGGACCCGGGGGCGAAGGCTTTGCTGCGTCCCGCCGGGGAAGACATGTTCCGGCGCGGCAGCGCGGAGGCCTTTGAAGACGGGCGCCGCTCCGGGACCAAGACGGGTTACAACGCCGGCTATGACGACGGGCATGCGGCCGGCTACGAGGACGGGTACGCCGCCGGATATGCCGCAGCCGCTGCCGAAGCGCGCCGCCGGACCCGCAGCACGGGTTCCCGCTGAGGCCACGGGACTTCCGCATGGAGCTGATCCCGGCTGGGACCGCCGTGGCAGCTGCCGCCCCTACCGGGCCAGAGCAATCAGCGGCCGTCCCGTCAGCGGATGCCGCAGCAGCTCAGCCCGAACCCCGTAGACGCGCTGGATCAGCTCCGGCGTCAGGACCGACCCCGCCGGGCCGGAGGCAACGACCCTTCCGCCGCTGAGCACGATCAGGTGCGAACACGCTGCCGCTGCATGGTTGATGTCATGCAGCGCTGCCGCCACGGCCGTCCCCTCCGCAGCAAGCTTCTCCAGCAGTCCAAGGGTTTCAAGCTGGGCCGAGGCATCCAGGTGGTTGGTGGGCTCATCCAGCAGGAGCACCTCAGGTTCCTGCGCCAGCGCCCGTGCCAGCTGCACCCGCTGCTGCTCACCGCCGGAAAGCGTGGAGTAGGATCGCTCCGCTAGGCGGAGCACCCCGGCTGCCGCCAGGGAATTCTCCACGACGTCCAGGTCTCGGCGGCTGTCCCCGGCCAGCAGGCTGCGGTGGGGCGTCCGGCCAAGGGCTGCCACCTCGCGGACCCGCTGGGATGTCTCGCCCGGCAGGGACTGTTCCACCAGCGCGATGATTCGCGCCCGTTCCCGTGCCCTGGTGCTTGGAAGCGGCCGGTCCCGCAGCCGTACCGTTCCGGCGTCGGGATCCAGGACTCCTGCCAGCACATGAAGCAGCGTTGATTTTCCTGCGCCGTTGGGGCCAAGCAGCCCGGTAAAGGTACCGGGCTCAAGGGTGCAGTCGACGCCGTCCACCAGCACACGGCCGCTGCGGACCAGCCGCACCCGCTCCGCTGAAACGCCGGCGGCTACGGCGGTGCCGGCCCTCATGCGCCGCTCCTGCGGCGGAGCAGCAGCAGGATAAAGAACGGTGCCCCAATCAGCGCCGTCACGATTCCCACCGGAATCTCCCGGGGGTCAAACACAGTCCGCGCCGCGGTGTCCGCCAGGACGAGGAACAGGGCCCCGGCCAGGGCGGAGAGCGGCAACAGCGAACGGTTGGAGGCCCCGGCCAGCATCCGCACCGCGTGCGGCAGGACCAGCCCCACGAACCCGATGGATCCGCTCACGGAGACCATGGCGCCGGTCAGCAGGGCGGTGGCTCCCAGCAGCGTCCACCGCACGGCAGGGACGGGCACGCCCAGCGCGGAAGCGGCGGTGTCACCGAAGGAGAAAGCGTCCAGGATACGGCCGCAGAATATCAGCGGAATCCCGACGGCGGCGAGTGCCGGGAGGGCGATCGCGGTGCTGGACCAGGTGGCGCCGGCCAGGGACCCCATCAGCCAGCCGAGGACTTCACGGTAGGAATCGCCCTGTGCGGTCCAAAACACCACGAAAGACGCGGCGGCTGCGGCCAGGGAAGACACCGCCAGCCCCGCCAGTACGGTTCGGGTGGGCGTGATGGAGCCCAGGGCACCGGCCAGAGCGAGCGTTGCGGTCATCGCCAGCATGGCCCCGGCGAACGCCGCGACGGGAAGCACGACGGCGGCGCCCAGCAGCAGCACCGTCACCGCCCCCAAACTGGCTCCGGAGCTCAAACCCAGCAGGTAGGGGTCGGCCAGCGGATTGCGGGTCAGCGCCTGGATCACCGCGCCGCTGAGGGCCAGGCCGGCACCGACCGCCGCTGCCGTCAGCACGCGCGGCAGCCTGAGGTCCCGCACGATAGCTTCCTGCAGCGGTGTCAGGGATCCGCTGCCCGGACTAGCCAGCGCCAGCCACGCCTCCTTCACCCCCAGACCGGCAGGTCCCACCGTGAGCGCCCAGAGTCCGGCAGCCAGCAGTCCCACTGCCAGGGCGGCACCTACCAGCCAGGCGCGCGAGCGCGGAGGCCGGGCGGGACGTTCGGCGGCGGGGGCCCCGGGGCGGGCGAGGGTGTCAGTCAAGGGCGGCCAACTGGTCGGTGAGGGAGCGTACGGTTTCCACGTTGCGCACCCCTGCTTCGGAGGCGGCGAAGGGAACCACCAGGTAGCGGGCGTCCCGGACGGCCCGAAGCTGGGACATCACTGAGTGGGACTCCAGCACGGCCTTCTTCTTCTCCACACTTCCCCAGGCGGAATCGACGAGCACAATGACGTCAGGGTCCGCCTCGGCAACGGCCTCCCAGGAGTAGGGTGTCCATCCCGCGTCGATCCCGGATGCTATGTTCTCCAGCCCGGCGGATTCCATCAGCAGGGCGGGGGCACCGCTGCCGGCCCCCACATAGGGGGTGTCGGACCCGGAGCTGTACCAGAGGGCGCTGTACCCCTTGCCGGACGGGGAGAGCGCCTCGAGCTCGGCCCGCTGTGCCTCCACCAGTTCCGCTGCCGCACCGGCTGCCCCGAACAGTTCCCCGGCTTCTTTGATGGAGGCAAAAACGTCGTCGAACGTCAGCGGGCTGGGCCGGTACCCGTCTTCCATACAGGCGGCCGGTGATACGTAGCTCGCCACGCCCAGGTCTGCGAGCTGCGCACGTTCGCCCGCCCCGTCGGCGGAGAAGTTCGATTCCCAGCCGGCGAAGACCAGGTCCGGAGCGAGCGCCAGGACCGCCTCCCGGGAGGGCACCTTTTCGGCCAGGACCGGTGGAACCGGCGAACCGGTCCAGGCATCGGGCACCGGGCCGTCAGAGAAGGCGGTGCCAACAATCTTTTCGCCCAAACCCAGGGCCAGGAGCAACTCGGTGGAGGTGGACTTGATGGTCACCACGCGCTCAGGGGGAGCGTCCAGCGAGACTTGGGTGCCGCAGTTGTCCAGCTCCAGCGGGAATCCGGGATCCGCGGTGTTGGAGGCCGTGGCCTCGGGGCTTTGGGCCCGGGCGGGGTCCTGGGACACGCCGGCGCAGCCGGTCAGGGCCAGGACGGTGAGGCCGGCAACCGCGGCCGGGCGCAGGAAACCGGATGAAACAGGGAACGGGGGAGTCATAGAACCTCGCAGGGAGAAGTGATCCGGGCGGTGGTTCCGCGGACTGCCGTGCCCACGGAAAAGGTGCGGCTGGGCCCAAATCAAGGCCTGCTGATCCCCGGCCAATCGGGCCGGTAAACGGTTGCCGCCTGCCGGGCAGAAAGCGCACCGGCGGCGATTTCTACACTCTTGCAGAACTCGCCTTCGTAGCCAAGGATGTCGGGCACGGAGAACGGAGCTGCACCGCAGCTTTAATGCCTCCGAAACGCAGGAGAAATGTTTAGCCCAAAAGATGATGAAAAGCCCATGCGGCCTTTTTGCGAAACGGGCGGCTTGGCCGCCGGATTGTGGAGGATGTTTTGACGATCGTTCGAACCGCACTGACGCAGACCACCTGGACCGGGGACGAGGAGTCCATGGTTGCCAAGCATGAGGACTTTGTCCGCCGCGCTGCAGCGGAAGGCGCGCAGGTTATCTGTTTCCAGGAACTCTTCCACGGGCCGTATTTCGGAATTGTCCAGGACAGCAAGTACTACGAGTACGCCCAGGCTGTTCCGGGTCCGCTGACTGAGCGGTTTTCCAAACTGGCCGCAGAGCACAACATGGTGATTATCCTTCCCGTCTACGAGGAAGAGCAGCCCGGCGTCTACTACAACACGGCTGCGGTAATCGACGCTGACGGAACGTATCTGGGCAAATACCGGAAGAACCACATTCCCCATGTGGAGAAGTTCTGGGAGAAGTTCTATTTCCGTCCGGGAAACCTCGGCTGGCCGGTCTTCGACACGGCAGTGGGCAAAGTCGGCGTCACCATCTGTTATGACAGGCATTTTCCCGAAGGCTGGCGGGTCCTGGGCCTGAACGGTGCCCAGCTGGTCTTCAACCCGAACGCCTCCAAGCCAGGACTCTCCAACCGCCTCTGGGAACTTGAGCAGCCCACCGCCGCGGCTGCCAACGGCTACTTCGTGGTGGTCCCCAACCGGGTAGGGGAGGAAACCAATGAATTCGGCGAGGAGGCAGTGGATTTCTACGGCACCTCCTACATCGCTGATCCGCAGGGCAACTACGTGGGTGAGGTCGGAGCCCGTGACGGCGAAGAGCTGATGATCCGTGACCTGGACATGGACCTTGTCCGTACCGCACGGAACAACTGGCAGTTCTACCGGGACCGGCGTCCGGACGCCTACAACCCCATCACGGCACCGTAAGCCCGGAGAACGAAGAGGAAGGCAAGGAAACGCCCTATGGCAACAACACTGATCTCCGGTGGCACCGTCGTCACCGCCACCGGCCGCAGCGCTGCGGATGTCCTGGTGGACGGAGAGAAAATCGCGGCGGTCCTGGCACCGGGCTCCACCCTGCTGGGACACGACTTGGCCGGCTCGGTGGACACCGTCCTGGACGCCACCGGCAAATACGTGATTCCAGGCGGGATCGACGCTCACACTCACATGCAAATGCCCTTCGGCGGCACCGAAGCCTCAGACACGTTCGAGACCGGCACCCGGGCAGCGGCCTGGGGCGGAACCACCACCATCGTGGACTTCGCGATCCAGCGGTACGGCGAACGCGTGATGGACGGTCTCGCGGCCTGGCACGAGAAGGCCGCCGGACAGTGCGCCGTCGACTACGGCTTCCACCAGATCATCGGCGACGTCAACGATGACTCGCTCAAGGCGATGGAAGCCCTGCCGGACGAAGGTGTGTCCAGCTACAAGCTGTTCATGGCCTACCCCGGTGTCTTCTACAGCGATGACGCGCAGATCTACAAGGCCATGCGCGTCGGAGCGGAGACCGGGCTGATGACCATGATGCACGCAGAGAACGGTCCGGCCATCGACGCGATGGTTGCCGAGCTCCTGGCCCAGGGCAAAACCGATCCCTACTACCACGGCGTTGCACGCGCCTGGCAGATGGAGGAGGAAGCCACGCACCGGGCCATCATGCTCGCCAACCTCACCGGCGCCCCGCTCTACGTGGTCCATGTCTCCGCCAAACAGGCGGTAGAGCAACTGGCGGCGGCCCGGGACAACGGACAGAACGTCTTCGGCGAAACCTGCCCGCAGTACCTTTACCTCTCGCTGGAGGACCAGCTCGGTGCCGAAGGGTTTGAAGGCGCCAAGTGGGTCTGCTCCACACCCCTGCGGTCCAAGCATGAGCACCACCAGGACCGCATGTGGCAGTCGCTGCGAACCAATGACATCCAGATGGTGGCCACGGACCACTGTCCCTTCTGCATGAAGGGCCAGAAGGACATGGGCGTTGGGGACTTCTCCAAGATCCCCAACGGCATCGGTTCGGTGGAGCACCGGATGGACCTGATGTATCAGGGCGTGGTGGACGGCAAGATCAGCCTGGAACGCTGGGTGGAAATCACCAGTACGACGCCGGCACGCATGTTCGGCATGTACGGCACCAAAGGTGTGATCGCCCCGGGAGCCGATGCCGACGTCGTGATCTATGACCCGAACGGCCACACCTCCATTGGGGTGGAAAAGACCCACCACATGAACATGGACTACTCCGCGTGGGAGGGCTATGAGATCGAAGGCCACGTGGACACCGTGATGTCCCGCGGCCGGGTGATCATCAACAACAACGAGTACCTGGGCAGCAAGGGTCACGGGCAGTACGTCCGCCGCGCAACCAGCCAGTACCTGGTCTAGGGGGAAACATGGAATTCGGTGCAGTACTGCAGTGCAATCCTCCCGCCCAGCGGACGGTGGCACTGGCAAAGAAAGCCGAGGAACACGGGTTCGACTACGTCTGGACCTTCGACTCGCACCTGCTCTGGCAGGAACCCTACGTGATCTACAGCCAGATCCTGGCCGAAACCCGGTCCATCAAGGTGGGGCCCATGGTCACGAATCCGGCCACCCGGGACTGGACGGTGACGGCGTCCACGTACGCCACGCTGAACCAGATGTACGGGAATCGGACGGTGTGCGGGATCGGCCGCGGAGACTCAGCGGTGCGGGTGACCAACGGTGCGCCCACCACGCTAAAAACCCTTCGCCAGGCGATCCACGTGATCCGCGAACTGGCGAACTCCCGGCCGGTCGAGTACAACGGCGCTACGCTCCAGTTTCCCTGGAGCAAGGGGTCCGAGCTGGAAATCTGGGTGGCGGCCTACGGGCCGCTGGCGCTGAAACTCACCGGAGAGGTGGGGGACGGGTTCATCCTCCAGCTGGCGGACGTGGACATTGCCGAATGGATGATCCGCACCGTCCGGCAGGCAGCGGTCAACGCCGGCCGGGACCCGGACAGCATCTCCTTCTGCGTGGCAGCGCCCATGTACATCGGCACGGACCGGGAGCACATGCGCAACCAGTGCCGCTGGTTCGGCGGCATGGTGGGCAACCACGTGGCGGACATCGTGTCCAAGTACGGTTCGGATTCCTCCGTTCCGCAGGCTCTGACCGACTACATTGCCGGACGCCAGGGCTACGACTACAACGAGCACGGCCGGGCCGGAAACACCCACGCCGACTTTGTGCCGGACGAAATCGTGGACCGGTTCTGCATCCTGGGCACCGCCGAAGAGCACATGGAAAAGCTCGAGAAACTCAAGGCCCTGGGCGTCACCCAGTTCGCCGGATACCTCCAGCATGACAACAAGGAGGAAACCCTGCGCGTCTACGGGGAGACGGTGATTCCCGCCCTGCGGGACCACGTGGCTGCGAAGGCATGAAAACCGAATCACGACGACGGCGGCGCCCTTCCGCGGTCGCGTGGGGGATCGGCGGGGTGCTGCTGCCGGTCCTTCTCTGGGAGGCGTACAAGGCTGTTGGCCCTGCGTCCGGGGTCAGCGTCGGCGGCGTGCCGCTGCTGCCCCGGACCACGGACCTGGCCATGCCGCATGTCTGGACCATGCTCGAGCGGCTGCTGGCACCGGAATCCTCCGCCTCGGGCGCCGGACCCATGTGGCTGGCGGTCCTTCAGGCAGCCGGCTTCACGCTGGGCATCGCGGGGGCCGGCTGGCTACTCGGCGTCGCCGTGGGGCTGGGACTGGCCATGCTGATGCAGCGCTTCCGCAGCGCCAACTCGGCGCTGCTGCCCTGGATCATCCTGAGCCAGACGGTGCCGCTGATCGCCATTGCTCCGTTGGTACGGCGGTGGGGCTCGCAGCTCGAATTCGGTCCGTTCATCTGGGAGAACTGGATGTCCGTGGCCGTCATCTCCGCATACCTGGCGTTCTTTCCGGTGGCGATTGGTGCCCTGCGCGGCTTCGGTGCGCCGGAGAAGGCGCATGAGGACCTCATGCGCACCTACGCCCTCGGGTGGTGGCAGACGTTCCTGCGGCTTCGCCTGCCGGCGAGCGTGCCCTACCTGCTGCCCGCCTTGCGCCTTGCTGCCGCGAACGCGGTGATTGGCGCGGTGGTGGCGGAGGTTTCCATTGGCCTCCGAGGCGGCATTGGCCGCATGATCGTCGAATTCGCCGCCGCCGCGGGAGGTGATCCGGGCAAGCCCTGGGCACCAATCTTCGGAGCCGTGCTGCTGGGCCTGGCCGCGGTGGGATTCGTTGCTTTGATCGGCGCACTGCTGCGCCGTTACCGCAGAGGAGAGCAGGCAGCATGAATGGCAGAACCGATTCACTAACGACGCCGGAGGGCGGGGGAGCGGTTCCTGTCCCCGCGGTCCACGTGGCCGGCGTCCACCGCGTCTTTGGTTCCCCGCGCAGCCCGGTCCAGGCCCTGCGGGACGTCAGCCTGAGCATCGCGGAGGGGGAGTTCGTTTCCCTGATCGGACCCTCAGGCTGCGGCAAGAGCACCCTGATGCGCCTGGTGGCGGACCTTGATTCGCCCACAACCGGAAGCATCAGCGTTTTTGGCAAAAGCACACGTCAGGCACGGCTGGACCAGGACTACGGCATTGCGTTCCAGCAGGCAGGGCTGCTGCCCTGGCGAACCGTGCGCGGCAACATCGAGCTGCCGCTGCAAACCCACGGCGCCGCTCCTGCGGCCCGGCGGGCGCGGACCGATGACCTGCTGGACATGGTGGGACTCTCCGAGTTCGGCGGGCACTACCCGGACCAGCTCTCCGGCGGCATGCAGCAGCGGGTGGCCATCGCCAGGTCCCTGGCCGAGTCCCCGAAGCTGCTGCTGATGGATGAGCCGTTCGGAGCGCTGGATGAGATGACTCGGGAGAGGATGCAGAACGAACTGATCCGCATCTGTGCCGAGACGGGCTGTGCCGTCGTGTTCGTTACGCACTCAATCCCGGAGGCCGTGTTCCTTTCCGACCGGGTGGTGGTGATGTCGCCGCGGCCGGGCGAGATCCGAGAGATCGTGGACATTACTCTTGGTACGGCCGGCGCCCGCGGTGCGGGACTGCGCGAGGAAACTTCTTTCTACGACGCGATCCGTTCAGTGCGCGAGGCCCTGCACGGGTCTGAGCCGGCGGCGGTCCGGGGAGCAGAAACCCGATGAGCGGGATCGTCCAGGACCCGCCCGCCGCGCCTGCAGCGGGAGTGCCGCCGGAAACCCGCGGAGCAGCCGGAATCGATCCGGGACGGTTCTCCGGACTGGGCCGCCATGTTGCCGCTCCGCTGCTGCTCGGGGCCGCAGCGCTGATCCTCTGGCAGGGCGTCGTCTGGGTGCTGGAAATCGAGCCATTCATCGTCCCGGGGCCGCTGGCGATCGTGGAATCCTTCGCCGACAACGTCGCGAACGTCATGGGCGCCGCCGTCGTCACCGGGGTGAACGCCGCCGTCGGGCTGGTGCTTGGAGCCGTGCTGGGGGTTGCTGCCGCTGTGGCGGCCGCAGCCGTCCCGGCCCTGGACCGGCTCGCCGCACCGGTGGTAGTGGCACTCTCCGTCATTCCGATCGTGGCGCTGGCTCCGGTGCTCTACACCATGTTTGGCGCGGACCAGCAGGCTACCCGGCAGGTCGTGGCCGGCATCGCCGTCTTCATCCCCGTCTACGTCAATTCGCTGCGCGGTTTCCGGCAGGTAAAGCCCGTGCACCGGGACCTGATGCGTTCCTACGCCGCAGGGAAATGGCAGATTACCCGCAGCGTCACCCTGCCCAGCGCCGTGCCGTACATGTTCACGGGCCTGCGGATCGCGTCCTCGCTGGCCGTCGTGTCGGCGCTGATTGCCGAGTACTTCGGCGGGCCGGTAGGCGGCCTTGGCAAGTCGGTGACCTCTGCGGCGTCGAGCAGTAATTACACGCTGGCCTGGGCCTACGTGCTGGGCGCCGTCCTGCTGGGGCTGCTGTTCTACGCGGTGACCGCAGCCCTGGAGAAGTACTTCTCCAGGCACACCGGCGGCTCCTGAATCCGGCGCCGTGCCTTAGATGTTCCACCCGCACCACTTCGTCCGCACCAACCGCCCGTATGAGGGGAAGCACATGAACACACAAAGGAAACCGCTCACCATCCTCGCCTCCGGCCTGGCAGTCACCGCCCTCGCGCTGGCCGGCTGCGGCGGAGATTCCGGGGACGGCTCTGCCGCTGCCGACGAGCTCACCCCGGTGAAGCTGCAGCTGCAGTGGTTTGCCCAGGCCCAGTTCGCCGGCTACTACGCCGCGCTGGACCAGGGCTTCTTCGAGGAGGAGGGCCTCGACGTCGAAATCCTGGAAGGCGGTGCGGACATTGTTCCGCAGGATGTCCTGGCTTCCGGAGACGCCGACTACGCCATCTCCTGGGTTCCCAAGGTCCTCGGCTCCATTGAGCAGGGCGCAGCGATCACCAACGTGGCGCAGATCTTCGAACGCAGTGCCACCCTGCAGGTGGCCATGGCGGACGCGGGCATTGACGGTCCGGAGGACCTCGCCGGCAAGAAGGTTGGGTCCTGGGGCTACGGCAACGAATGGGAGCTGTTTGCCGGTATGCAGCAGGCCGGCGTCGAAATCGATGACATTGAACTGATCCAGCAGGCCTTCGATATGAACGGTTTCCTCGCCGGGGACATCGATGCAGCGCAGGCCATGACGTACAACGAATATGCTCAGGTGCTGGAGACGGAGAACCCGGACACCGGAGAGCTCTACCAGCCGGAGGACCTCACGGTCATCGACTGGAACGAGGAGGGCACCGCGATGCTCCAGGACGCCATCTGGGCGGATACCCAGCGGCTGGAGGATGACGAGGAATACCAGAAAACCACAGTCGCCTTCATCAAGGCGGCCATCAAGGGCTGGGCGTACGCGAAGGACAACCCCGAGGAAGCGGCGGAGATCGTCACCGGGGCCGGGTCCACGCTGGGCACGAGCCACCAGCTCTGGATGACCAACGAGACGTCCAAGCTGATCTGGCCGTCGACCAACGGCGTCGGCCTGATCGATGAAGATGCGTGGGAGCAGACCGTGGACATCGCCCTCGGCACCAAGAACGAGACCGGTGCAACGATCATCAGCGAAGAGCCGCCCGCCACGGCCTGGACCAACGAGTACGTGGAGGAGGCACTGGCCGAGCTGGAAGAGGAAGGCGTTGACACCAAGGGGGCGGACTTTGCACCCCTTGAGGTTGAGCTCCAGCCCGGAGGTAACTGACCCCGGTTTGATTGCATTCCGTCCTGGCCGGCGCGCTGCTTCCTTTCGTGGACCGTTGAATGGTTCGGACTGATGGCGGTGTGCCGGCCGGGGCCGTTTTGCAGTGCGGGCTGGACCGGGAGGTCCCAGGGTAGAAGGTGTCGCGTTTGGGCTCCCCTCACCGCGAATCAATGCGGGCGGGGTATATGCGACTCCAAAAGCTGGATCGTTGGGTTTCCGGTATTTCTGGAGCGTTGGTGCGGTGAAGGACCCTTACGGGCACGTCCGAGCGTGCCCACTTGAAAGGGAGCAGGTACGTGGAAACGTATATTGCTAACTTGGAGACGAGAGTCGATTTCGTCTCAAAGTACGCAAATGCTGTAAAGAAAATCTAATTCACACTAGTTTGATTCTTGACATTTCGCAGGGATGCACGCATGCAGAGCTATGGTAATTCATGGCGTGGTACGGGTACCCAAACGACCACTTGGTAGACATCGTCTATGGCGAGGTGAGCCACAACATCGTCGGTCGGATTCAGAGTCTGCTTCCCTACTCCACGCCCCTGAAGGTGAACCGAGCCTTCTTACTCATGCTGCCTCCTTTGATAATCGAACGACGGCGAATCGCTCACACTGTCAGCCACCGTGGCAGTTGCAGCTGCTACGACCTCTTACTTGTCCGAGAAGAACGGAAGGCCGCTCCCTGGAGGGAGCGGCCTTCCCCCTGGCTACTGGTTGACAGCTATTGACCGGAGGGATCCGTGTCTTCCAATTCGACTGCCAGCATCAGAACTGACAGTTGTGGATCTGACCAGAAGGCGTCGAGGGTGATGCCGTGCTTCTGTCGGTGCCAGGCAAGGCGAGGAGCGTGAGCCATGCCTTTCTCTTGGGCCGGTTCGCCTAGTACACGAACTAGTTCGCTCCTGTACAGCTCAAGATGGCTTTCTATCTCGGCACGTGTACCACCAAAGGTGGCGATAACTCTGATCGAACTGCCGTCGATGTGCCACTGGCCCGTGAAATGAGTTCCAGGAGCATGGAAATCATAGCTAACCAGGTCCCCTGTGCCGCCTCGACTTCCGACATCAGTGTGAATGCCACGGATAGACAGGAAATCGATAATGCCAGCTTCAGAACTGGGACAGGCCGATTGGGTCAGGGCGTCAATGGTTTCCCTGACCTGGTCTGACGTAGGCCATTGCCGGGTATGGAACTCCATGGTGCCCATTTCGCCGTGATCTGCGGCTCAGCAAGCCTGTACCACTGGCTGTGCCAAGAGGGTCACGGGTAAATCTGGAACTGAGTTTGCACCATTCTTATGTGCCATTTGCAGTTCCCAGCGTATCTGGGGAGGGCACGTGGATGAGTAGTAGTACCCACATCTCCATACCCAGTTGGGTCCGTAGGCCGGCTTCATCTTGCTCATCAGCGATTGAAATGCGCCTCTGACTGCATGTTTGTCTCGAATGTCGTCCACTGGTAAGCGGCGGTTGAGACATCCGGCACAGCGGCACCGCTCGTCGCCGTAACCGGGTCCGCGACTGGACCTGCGGCAGACGACGGTGCGGCCGTCAGACCGGTCGCGAGCAGAACTGCAAATACTGCGAGAGCGGACAGGGCTTTAGATTTAAAAGATCGACGCATAATTCCCCCAAATATGACGTGGTCAAGTGTCGAAGGAGCATGACACTTCCCAGTCGAATCGTCAAGAGTTGAGCATCACTGTCGAATGTGCGTGATTGGGTCCGCGGAGAGGAGTCCAGTGTTTACCGCAGTTTCGTGTCCGAGAATGGGCACAGGAGAAATTCCTAATCATGGCACGCAGACGATCGAGCAGGTCATAGCTCACGTCCGACGAGGTCAGAAAATGCTCAACGACACCCGCTCAACGCCGAAGGCGCACTGCTATCCGGGGCTTTCGCGCTAAGGGACCGGCTAATGGGACCCCTCAAATGCTTATGTTCGGGGTGAGTCCTGCACCGTCCGCTAGGCTGGGGCCGTTGCACCGATGGGGTGTGGCAGCTGGTCAGGGGGGACCACCATTAACAGAAGACCGTCAGTAGGAATGATCGTCGTACTAGCGATCTTGGGTGGCTTTGTCCTTGGAATAGGAACGACGCCCATGTCGGATGAATCCGCTGCTGAGACCGGCACAGTTGTGATGGCTCCCATAGCGTCGATGGGGGCCTCGGGACTGACGGATGATCCTGCGACAGCGGTCTACGAATCGTTCATCGATTGTTCTGCCGATTAAGCCTCCGGTCCCAGCGCGGTCTTGGACCGGAGTGACCAGATCGGGCCGGAGAACAGCGTGATGGTTCCACCCGAGCAGCTCAGAGCCATGGGCCTGCCGGAATCAGAGGTCACAGCCCAGGAACACGTATGGAATGACTTGAGTCCCGAAACGCGCGAAGAGCAGTTGTGCCGTGCTGCTCAGCAGGACGATTTCACGGAGGAACCCCGTTGAACGGTCATTCTGCTTTTGAGGAGCTGGGTTGTCACTGGAGAGATCACGGCCTTTCGAATAACTCTGCAAGCTTGCAGAACCAAGGAATTCGCCGATGATGGATCACGGGGGCCGGTTTAGAACTCATCAACGACGAAGGCGCGCCGTGAAGCTCGCTATCAGTCTCCTTCTCGCCGCCTGGGTGGGATCTGTTGCCTTCAGCGCTGTAAATGAAGGGGCTGTTCCTCCCGTCTCGGAGTTCGGAAATATTCCCGCGCCCAGCAGGGCAGGAGAAGTTTCACAATTCTGTGGCTCCGGAGGCTGCTGGTGGGAAATGGACGTTGAAATCGAATCCCCGCAGACTGCAAGGTCTCTAGTTGCCGATCTGGGGCTGGCATGGGAACGTTGCGAGCCGATGAACGTGTGGACGTTGCGCAGGACATGCACCGGCCGTGTTGAAGGTGGTGGGGGTCTTCGGATCTACCTCCGGTCTGACTTCTTTCTGTCCTAAACGCGTCAAATTCCAGTTGGCCGACATGCCGTGTTCCACTCAGGGATCGGCTTACGCATCGGTTGCTAAGTGGATGCCCCAGAGAGCCGCAGCCGGGCGAACAGGAGTGGGCGAACATCATGCCGTGGGCGGCTTGACTGGTGGGGCTAGGCTTTGGACAATCTCAGAGGAAGTTCCCTGGATGCACCCTTCGGCAGAAGCAAGCCTGGCAATGCGGGAGGTTATTTTGTGGACGACCCGGAAGAAGGGCCGGCACGGATGCGTCAACAAGACCTGAGTCCCGCGCCCAGAGGGTCGTTCGAGAAGCTGCAAGACGCGAATGTTCCCACCTACCTCTTGATCGTTATTCTTGTGTCGCTGTTTTCACCTCTACAGGAATCGATAGGATTTTGGCCCGCCTTGGCTACCGTCGTTTTGGCAGGTTTCGCGGCATTACAGCTAGTAGAACTGCTCCTACGGCCGGTGAAGAGAAAGCGGCTTGCGTTGGATGCGGAGCAAGGACTCTTCGAATGCGCCCATCGTGAGGAAGGACCAGCGCTCAGGCAAAACTGGGCTTTAGGGTACGTGAAGGCAGAGCCAGGCAAAGTGCTATTTCAAGCGAAGACGGGCTTCACCGGTTCTGTGGCGGGCTCAGTCGAAATCTATTCCGAGCCGCAGCTTGTTAGCCCGGCGGTAAGAGCGCCGTGGACGGTTTTCCCAGGAGGAAGCGTCATTGTTTTGAGCACGAACAAGGGAAGCATTGAACTCGCTGCATCCGCATCCAGCCTGAGCCTGTTCACCGAACGAGCCCTGAACGGTGACTGAACTAGCTCGGCGATTCTCACCGCAGGGCCGCTACTCATTCTCATTCCGCCGTGGCCCGAAAGATGTATCTGACAATGGAGCCCATGCATACCATCCGGAGCCATCCCTTCCGGTTTGCAGGGTGGCGGCCAAGGTATCGAAGGCAGCAACAGCCTCGGCGTTGCGGGCAGGACCGGACGCACGGAATATCCGGGCAGGCGCGTCGTCCTCGTACGAGGCGAACTCGACGTCGTACCTCTCACCGAGTTCGTCGGCCACGCATTCTGCCAGCCGGTTGCCCTCAGCCGTAAACCGGTGGGCCGCCTCCGCGGACACCCACTCGAAGTCCTGGGTCATGGAAAGGTAATAGCGCTCTTCCCATAACTGGAGCGCGCGGATGAGTTGCTGCGTCAGGCCCGAGTCCTCATAGCTGACTGGGCCGCCGAACCAGAGCACCGTCCCGGCGTAGTCCGGGAACATCCGTACGGTTAGCCGGCGGCTCCTTTCCGGAGTTGTCATGTCAGGAGCCTACTGCCGCATTGGCACCGGTGCAGCCCGGCGATCTAAATCTCCGGGCAGATGTTGTCTGGGAGCGGTGCCCGTTAGCCGACCCAACACGAGCACCACCGCTGTCGTTGATCCCAAGATTGGGACCACTACAGATGCACCTAATACCGATATGGAGCTGAGGGCCGGGTCGACAGATAGAACCAAAGCCCAGCAGCAGCGCCCACGCCCCAAAGAAACGAGGACAAAGAACTCAAGGCCATTGATGTCCATCACGTCTACTCCCAGGTCATTGGTTTGCCCATCCTATGCTTTAGTGAACCGGGCCCTGACCGAGCACTTGGCAGCGGCGAACAACGCTGGGGCGTCCCACTGAGGGATCTGCTAACGCGATACCTTTCATAAAGCCGCAGCAGTTGATAGCACTACTCTGCAGGCGCGAACCTCAGCCGTCCCGGTTACGATGTCCCCGCTTCCGTTCCGTCAGCATCATGCTGATAAGCGCAGCGAAAACTACGAGGGGCATAAGCCCGGTAAGCACCGCTATGTGGCTAGGAAAAATCGCACCAGGAATGCCGAGGGCAGCAACAATCACGAACGCCGGCAGCATGAAAGAAAGCCGCAGTTTAATGTAAGTACCGATTGGTTTCGTCATGGTTGACTCTCTCCACTGTGCCGGCTCTGGTAGGACTGGCCCCTATGCGGTCGTATGTGCGGGAAATCTACCAGCTGATCGCCGTAACAGCCGCAGTAGCCTCTGTCGCGTGGTTCGTGTGAAGGTAGCGAGATAACGCGAACGTGGAATGGCACCCATACATCCGAGCTGTATGTAAGTGAGTGACAGCTTCCGTGAGGGCGTCTCGCTCAAGGATCCCTAACCGGGCGCAGCCGATGGCTGCTGAGGGTGCTTAAGCTCTCGGTCTATCTGCACTCTGCGCGATGCGGTGTTCGTAGGCTGCATTGCGCTCCCGGTGGCAGAGCCCAATTTGCAGCATGGGAGCCTGCAAGACGTGCGGGTACAGCTCGACAAAGGTGTCTCGTATCGCCCAGTCAGCGGATCGATAAGCTGATGGGCCTTTCTGCTCTGTAAGCGGCTGTCCGTACAAGCCGATGAGTCCGTTCTTCACAGCATCGTATCCGGCATCGACAGCTGTAATGACGTTCCGGGCATTCGCGTAGGTGAAAAAGTTGAGGCTGAAGAGGGATCCGTCTATGGCCGCCCATAGAGCATTAATGGTCGCGATACGGGGTATCACGAAGGCCCCTCTGGTCACGCCTAGTAGCGTCTCGTCATCAGAACCGCCGGAAGGCCCAAGCTCGCATCCAAGGCGCTCAAAGTAGTTGCGGGGCTGCTCTGTTCCTAAGGGCCAAGGAGTCTCAACGACGGCTTGGATGAATTCCACGATGACACCCGGATTGGGGTTGAGGGACTCTTTGCGTCCAAAAGGCGTGTCCATGGCTGCACCCTACCCCTCCCCGTTGGCGCGCGTGGTGTCGCGATCAGGGGTCCCTCAGCGGGTCACGCCGACCGTTCCTGCATACAGGACGTACGATTGCTCGCCATACGGGCGATCAATGGCTAGATTGTCACCACCGGCCAACCTGTGGAGAGGCCGCTAACAACCTCGGAGTACAGCTATGGCAAGTGGCCGCAGGCGATGGAGATACCGTGATCCGTCCTGGCTTCAAATTGGTCTGCTGTACCTGCTAGCGATTATTTTTGCCTTCGACCCAACTCCTACTCGAATGGCCTACGTATTGGTTTTTGCTTTCTTCGTGACGGTTCTCGTTGTAGTCAAGGTGATGAGGAAGTCAGGTCACCAGACAAATGCAGATGACCAATTCCGCTCCTGATCACCGTGCCGGGAGGTGTCCCGCTCAGGGATCCCTTACTGCGGCACCTAGGCATGGAAACATGATGGGTGGTTCCCTGGAAACTGCCACGCAGCACAACGTCAGCACCATTCTGCAATGATCGGTCGACGAGCCTGTGAAAGCAGAGGAGATGCGTCATTGGAAGAATATCCCCCAGCCGCCGTCATTCGACAGCGCAGAATGAAATGTGTTGCAAGAGCGCTCTTCTTTCTGTCCGCGCTGGCGGTGCTGACGCCCCTTGTAGTTAGTCTCTTGGGTTACAACGTGGATCTGCCGCTTGGCCTGATCGCCACTTCTCTGCTGATAACGGGAATCATCTTCCAGACTCGGTCAGACCCGGTCTATGCCAGGACTCCACAGGACAGTGAGTAGTCCCCTTGCGGGAAGTTTACTGCGACGCTTCGGCGCTGAGGACGGATTCGGGACCCTACAAGCTCAGGACGGCACCCACAATGAGAACTGCACCTAGCCCGAGCAGCGCTATCCAAGCCTTTCTTTCACGGCCCAACGGTTTTCCTTTGGTTCGCGGGTGGCGCGCTGCCCAAAGTGCGCCGGCCACGATGAGCGCAACTCCGCCCAAGAGGCAGACAAAGAAGAGGATCGTGCCGTAGGTGTCCATCGCTTATGCATCGTACGGTGTCTGCGTCATTAATACCCCTGACAGCGTCTCGCACTGAGGGATCGGCTTACAGGGAGTCCGATCGACACAGGAAAGGCCGGCGTTAGGACACCGGCCTGGGGCTAGTATTTGGTCATGTCAGACGACCCCGCCCGTCGAGTCATCCGCCTGTTTCCTGACTACGGGCACCGGTGGCCACTTTGGGTGAAGAGCGCCCGCGGCCACCCGAGCAAATACACAATGGAGCCGGATGACTTCGGGTTGTCAGAAACCCTAACGGATCGTCTCCGCGCCTCGTACGACGCTTGGCATGCAGAGACCCTTTACGAGAACGATTGGAGTTCGCGCGCCAAGGAACGGGCTTGGAAGTCTGAGGGTGCCAGTGTCGCCGAACAGCTTCGATCAGAGGTCAAAGCCTTCGCTGACGTGGAATACGATGAGTAGCCTCACCGGCACCCCAGACGTCGTGCTCAAGGATGAGATCTGCGATGTTCAGACAACGGCTCCGCTGTTGAACTGAGCGCGCTTGGAGCGGCGTGGGACCCCGCGGGCCCAGAATGCGATCATGAGCCCCGCTGTCGCGGCTCCTCCTGCTTCAATCCAGGACGACGACCAAGTTCCTTCCGGAGTGGGAACTGCAAAGGCAAGCACCAGTACCGCGATCCCCAGCAAAACCTCGGCCCCAGTCTGGAATGGCCGGACGCGGTACGCGGGGTCGACCAGCCGGACGAAGGGGATGATCGGCAACACGAATAATCCAAGGCTGAAGACCACGAAGATGACGTTCAACGTGAAGATGACCAGACCGAGCGCCAGCAAGCTGAAGAACTTCAGAACCTGCAGCACGCGGAGTGGGTTTGCCGGTGTCCATCGGCTCAGCAGCAGCCCCCAGGCCGGCAGCCCAAGCAGCCAGCCACCGGCCCAGAGGCCGAAATCCAACAAGGCCAGGACCACGAGTAGGGTACCTGGCAGCAGGAATGCCGCGGCCTGTCGCAGCGAGGTGAGTCTTCCGGTCGGAAAGAAGATGCACGCACCGATCAGGAGATACGCGACCACGTACCAAGGCAGTAGCTGGATCACGGGCACCTGGGAAGATCCATAAGCGAGCAGTGTCAGCGAAACGACCATCACGCACACCCCGGCGAACGTCCACGGCCTGCGATCAAGGACTGGTGCAGCATCCCCCAATGTCATGAATCGCACTTTACTGCCTTTAGCTCCTCCGGGAAGCTGTTGGATTCCACGCATCGATTTCTGGGGTACGCCATGGTGACAGAGCTGTCCCAGTGAGGGATCCTAAATGGAACATCTCGACGCGTTGCGATCGTCGTATCCAACTCGGCATCGTGCGCGAAGAATTCCTCTTGAGGTTCCCGGACAAATAGAGCCGCTCGAAATCTTCGAAAAATCACTGAAGAGAATCCTGATGCCCACAGAGCTAAGATTTCAGGTTGGACGACGGGAGTATAGGACTGGAAGAGTCAGGCCGGGCCACTTACGCGTGCGATATCATCCCGTCAACGCATCGTGACCTACCGATGCTGCGCCTATTCCTTCCTTTTCGAGAGCCCTCTCTCGATGAGACCGAAAACATTGTGCGATGGTCCCGATACGTCTCCGTAGAAGATCAATCCGCTTCGCTGGATTGGTTTGAAGCGACCGCGGGGATGGCCCAGGAACAACCATCCATTCGCGGTCTCGTCTCCTGCATGGGCGAGCTGGATGAGGAAACTGCCAATGCGCTTCGTGACGCGATTGGCTCCATAAAGCTCCAATATCCTCGGTGGATGGGATACGCCGAAGCGCCACGGACGAACTCGCCAGGGCGAGTCTTCGGAGACGAATACTTCGAGGCACACGTAAGTTTTGACGATGCGATGGCCGGGCGAAGGGTCCCGGAGTTCGCATGGGATGCCGAACGGCGTCTTGCATGGGGTGGACGGCTGTATCCGGACTCTTTGATCGTGGCCGCCGAGCCATTCCTCTTTCGACAACTGATGGATGACCTTCGCCTCGACACTGTGCCGGTGAGGGCAGATCGAGATTTACTGCCCCGGAGCGCTGGCGACTGACCGCACGCCCGCTACCGGCTCCAATGGATCCGTAAACGCGCTGAGGGATCTCTCAGGGGACGCATGACGCGCGGGCAACCTCAGTGGCTTCCGGGGGTCCGCGAACGGGGTCCTGACTTTGGATGGCACAGCGTGGGTGGCTGGAGAACGTACTGCTGAACAGCGCTTCGACTGCGGATAGATTGCCCAACCAGATTCACTGATGGTGCCCGTTCGCGTTGGACGGGCACCATCTCATTGCTCCGCGAAGGAACGTCCGTAATCTAGGCCGACAGACAGAACATCCATCCGAGTGTTCGCCACCCGCTCAACATAATCAATGACGTCCCACCGCTTGAGTTCTCCGATGACGATGACAGGGCGCTGATACCCATTCACCTCCCACTTGGCATCCGGCAGGGTCACGCTCAGTACGTCTGCCAAATAAACCCCCAGCTCGGAAGCTAATGAGGCTTCGATCTGGCCTCGTTTCGCAATCATTGATTCGACCGCCTTGAGTCCCTCCACGTCAAAGGAAAGTGTGATGCCATGCGCCACACAGAGATCGTTGAGAGTGGCATATTCCCCTATGGTGAGGCGGTGCGTCACGGCGTCGTTCTTGCCTCGCGGCCGATAGTCAGCCTTATAGCTGACCACACCGGACTTGTTCGTCTGCTCCTGACCGTCGTCCATTTCGTGAACGTAACAAATAATGCCTCTCACGGCACGCTACCGAAGCTCCGCATTGAAGCTAAGCGGTTGAGAGCGATCGGTTGGACCATGGCTTCACGCATACCCGGGCCGTCGCCGATTTTGTCGATGGTTTCCTTGATGGGGTGATCATTAGTGAGGGCGGCACCCACGATGAGAACTGCACCTACCCCGATCAGCGCTATCCAAGCCTTTCTTTCGCGTCTCAACGGTGTTCCTTTGGTTCGCGAGTGGCCCGCTGCCCAAAGTCGGCCGGCCACGATGAGCGTAAGTCCGCCCAAGACACTGACTAAGAAGAGGATCGTCCCGTAGATGTCCAGAGGTAATGCACCGTACGGTGTCCGCGTCATCAGTACCCCTGACAGCGTCTCGCGCTGAGTATCCCTGACTGGCACACCTTCCAGCTTCCTCCCTTGGTATACGAAGAACGAGACAGATACTGCGGGCGTTTCCGGTCGCGGCTGCCGGTGTCTCTAACACCACCGTTTCTGGGCGACCTGTCGCCTGTGGGCTTGGAGACTGACTAGACGTTCACTTTCACTCGAAGCGACTATCCCCTGAGCGTGTCAGTGGCTCCTCGTAGGCTGCATGTATGAAGATGCTCCTACTCTCTAGATTCATCGGCGCCATTCCCAGGTTTTTAAATACCCCGAGTCTTGATGCCCGCGCAGCCACACGCATCGCCTACATTGATGATGCCTCCGTACCTCTAGGGAGCGCGCCCTTCATCGAACGCGAACGCCTCCAACTTCAAGAACTGGGATACTCCCTAGTGCCCGTAAGAATCGGCCAGGGAACTGCAGCTGACCTTGCCGCTGTGCTCGATACGGTGAACGCGATCTATGTTTCCGGCGGCATGGCCGACTACCTTATGGCGACCCTGCGACGCGTCGGTGCCGACACAGTATTGATTGAACGGATTCGAGCAGGGCTGCCTTACATGGGAGCGAGTGCCGGAGCGATGATTATGGGGAAAAACATTGAGCCGGCGATCGCTCTCGACGGACACACCGAGGGAGTCTCTTTAGACAACTGCAAGGGGCTTAGCCTGGTAGACGCAGTGATTCTGCCCCATGCTGATGGGCTATTGCCTCCCTACCCGCCCGAAACGATCACCGCGGTGGCTCACCAATTCGAGGGCACACCCGGACTGATGATGCTGGCAGATACCGAAGCACTTCTCGTCGTAGACGGAAATATACGCTGCGTCGAATCCTCTGAAAACGAGTAGGCGTTATGGGGTGATTGCTGAGCAGCAGGATCAGCTGTGGGAAGTGGCGACGTGGAGACTCTTTACGGCCGATCGCCAGGAACCTTCGTAAGAATACTAAGCGGGTGAGGATCCTCCTACTGCAGTCCTGTGGTACTCGGTTGTCAGCATCGAAGCGTAGAGTCCGGCACCTGTCGATGGCTGGCAGGGAGGAAACATCCCCGGGGATAGCCGGCGCTACTCAGCCGCGGTCATCTCTGAGAGCTGGTGCGTGCTGGCGAAGCTGCAGCGTCTGGATGTTACCCAAACGCTGGTCAGTGTGGTGGCCTCTAAGTCGAAGCGGGACTGGTTACCGAAACAAATTTTGCCGCAGCGGCCATAGGGGTCCGCGTCGCACGGTTCGTTCGGCAGCAGCGAAACGACATATTGGCGCGACCGAGGCAAGGGCACCGGACATCCCGGGCTATGAGTTGAACCGTCCGGGCCGAAGGATCCCGTCCGCACGTTGCCAGGGCAGGGGGTGTCGCAGACAAGAACAAGCGGGCACTGGCTGGGGACGCGCAGCCAGTGCCCGCAACGCTACGGCTGAACGTCTCCCGGCGGCGTCGTGGACGTGCGGCCGCTTCGCCATATGATGGCGGCGCCCGACGCGATGACCAGGCCGATTCCGGCTACCGCCGAAACCGGCAGTTCCTGGCCCAGCGCCAGAGCGCCGACGACGGCGGCCGCCGCCGGATCAACGGCAAACAACGTCCCGACAACACGCGGAGATGTGAGCTTTGTGGCCAGGAAATCCAACGTGTACGCCAGGGCAACTCCCAGTAGGGCCGATATCAGCACAGCCACCCAGTCTGCGGTGTCCAGCTTCGGCACGGCGGGCAGGGAGAACGGTGACAGCAAAAGGGCAGCAACCCCCACTGACAAAGCCAGTCCCTGAATGCCCGCGCTGTCCTGACCGACCCGGCCTGCCATCAGCGTGTAGGTTCCGAACGCGACCGCGGCCCCGAGTCCGAACAGGACACCGAAGCCGTTGGGGTCGGTTTGGACGCCCGCGACGGCGGCGACTCCCGCCAGGGTCAGTACCGGCAGGCACCTGTCAATGAGACCCTTGGCTCCGAGGCTGGCCACGGCCAGCGGGCCGAGGAACTCGAAAGTGACCGCCAAGCCAAGTGGAATACGTTCAAGGGCGCTGTAAAGCAGGACGTTCATGGCAGCCATAGCCGCCCCATACAGCAGGATCCCGGACCAGGCCCGCGAGTCCAGCCTCCGTATCCGGGGCCGGGCTATGGCGAGGAGGAGGAACGCAGCAAGCCATAGCCGGAGCCCGCTCGTGGCGAGGGGACCGGCAACGGCAAAGACGCCGCTGGCCAGAACCGAGGATATCTGGATGCTGATCGAACCGATGATGACGCAGGCTGCGCCCGTCAGGGCGCGCGAACGAGAGGAGAGATTGTGGAACACGATAACCATTTCTGGGCAGACCGAAAGACCGGTCGTTGACAAGGAAGTCAGACGACAGGCAGCCGCTCAGAAAAGAATGGGAAGAATCCGCGATGCCTGTCAGCGGTGCGCGGACGGTCCTCGGCGGGCAGAACAGCCCAGGTTGCTCATCGGGTCCATAAGGGGAGCGTATTAGTGGAACAGGTTCAAGGCCAACTGTGACTGGCACCGCCGGGAGTGTAGCTGTGCTTACCTTGCGCAGCGCGTGCTACGGGCTCCGGCCATACGGTCTGTTTAGTTTGAGGGTACGTACGCTTCGCAGCGGGACTGGAGTTCGCTGGCAGCTGAGGTCCAGGTATCCACGTTCAAGTTCCACGACACGTCCGGGTTTTCGGCTTTCCGGAGGACGTTCTCGGTGGGGGAGGAGAACTCCTTCAGGAGCTGGGAGATGTCCTCAGGCGCGGCTTCGGAGATTTCCTGGAGTTCGCCGTGCAGCGGGCGCGCATCCTCCGCGCTTAGGGCCATGCCTGATGTGCCATCACGGATTATCACGGCTGACATGACCTGACCCAAGGGGCCCTGCCCGTCCGGGCCGAGGAGTTCCACGCACGACTGCTCTTCAGTAGCCCGAACGGTTTGCGGACTGGGGGATTCCGCACTCCCCGTCGGTGTTGTCGTAGACGTAGCCTGCCCAGCCGCAGCACCTGCGGTGGCTGTACTGCATCCTGTAAGCAGCAGTAGTGCGAACACAGGGCTGATGGCAATTTTTCTCATGGGTCCCCCGCGAGTGATAAATGGTGGTGACAATCTAGCCGCTGGTTGTCCCGGCGTCGACCACTTTGCGCGCCGGTGGTTGAGAAATCCGCTGCCGTGCCTCCGCTGCTCGGTCCTGGAGCGCGGCAACGACCTTCTGGACCGCGGTCCGGTGGAGAGCTTCGGGACGGCAGAGAATATCAACGTGCCTGGTGAGCTGAAGTCCGTCGAGGGGTTTCAGGACAACTCGGCTGCCGGGTTGGGGCGCTGCCGTGTGGCGGGGCATCAGTGCTACGGCGTCGCTCGCAGCGACGATGGCGGCTGCCGTGGAGAACTCGTTGATCCGATGCGAAATGTTCAGGGGCCGGCCCGCGTGGACGGCGATGCTGTCAAGAGCCGAGACCAGCGGGTAGCCGTCCTGCACCGATATCCACTGCTGTTCCGCGAGGTCCGCGACGCGGACCGCTGCCTGGCCAGCGAGACGGTGCTGCTCGGACATGGCGATGTCCAGGGGTTCCTGCAGCAGGGGAATCACCGTCACGGAGGACGGCCAGGGCGGGCTGTGCTGCAGCCGGTGTGCCACGACGAGGTCGAAGTCAGCCGTCAGGGCGGGAAATTCATCCTGTCCCACGTCCCGGTCATGGCAGAGCAGGCGGGGATTATCCGCACCGGCAAGATCAGCCAGCAGCGGGCCGAAGAAGGCCAAAGCGGCACTGTTGAAGGCACAGACCGTCACGGACGCCGTCGGGTCCTGCACATAACGGCTCACGGCCTGTTCCGCAGAGCTCATTGCGACGCTGATCTGTGCTGCTGCCTCGGCCAGGGACCGCCCGGCACCGGTCAGCACCAGGTTCCTCCCTCGGCGTTCCGTCAGGGGAACCTCGACCCGGCGCTGCAAAGCGGTCAGCTGCTGCGACACCGCGGAGGGGGAGACATGCAGGGCCCGCGCTACTGCTGCCAGGCTTCCGCGTTCGCCCAATTCCCTGAGCAGCCGCAGCTGATGGATATCCATAAGCGAACACTAAACCATTGGTTTACAAACTGCCCTCTCGTCTAATCAAACCGGACGGGTGAGACTCAGTGGGTGCCCCCAAATCCAACCCCTCTCAAGTACTCAAAGCTCCCGGCTCCCGCGACGCGGAAGCGGTGCTCCGGCCCGGTGAGCTCTTTTCTCGTTGCCCGGCGCATTGACGGGTTCCTCCTTCTGGTCGCCGTGGTGTGGGGCAGCAGTTACCTGGCGGCGAAATCGCTCACCGATACTGCCGGTGTCACCGTCATCCTCTCCCTGCGATTCCTCATCACGGCTTCTGCCCTGTGGTTGATCTGGGTGATCCGCAGCCGGCGTACCATCGGGGGCCGCGAAGCAGCCGTCGGCGTCGTCCTCGGACTCACCCAGGCAAGCGTGCTGATCCTGGAAACCCACGGGATTGCCGGTACCAGTGCCACCAACGCCGGACTGATCATCAGTCTCGTGGTTGTATTCACCCCCATAACCGAGGCCATCGTCTTCCGCGCGAAACTGCCGCGCATGGTCTTGGGCGCCGCGGTGATCGCCGTCGTCGGGGTATGCCTGCTGGTTTCCGGGGACGGTTTTGCGACGCCGACTCCCGGAGACATCCTGATGCTCGCCGCTGCGGTGGTGCGCGCCATCCATGTCACTGCCGTCTCCGGGCTCACCCGGGGCCGCGCCTACAGTCCGTTGAACCTGACGCTGGTGCAGAGCGCCGTCTGCGCCCTCGTCTACACCGTGGGCGATCCCACCGGTGTCCTCAGTGCCGTCCGAACGTTCACTTCCGCGCAATGGCTCGGTGTCCTCTACCTTGGCCTGGCCTGCAGCGTCTTCGCGTTCCTCGTGCAGACCTGGGCCATCCAGCAGACTTCAGCGTCCCGTGCCAGCCTCCTCATGGGTACCGAACCCATTTGGGCCGTGCTCATCGGACTCAGCATTGGTCAGGACACCCTCAGCCTCCCGGGCATCCTAGGCGCCACCCTCATTGTTGCCGGAACGTACCTCGGGCTGCGGGCCGAAACACGCCACCGAGTCCGGCTCCGACGCAACCGGCCGCGGCAGGGTCGGTTCCAGATTGGAGAGCCGGGTGGAACCGGTTAGCTGCGGGTTTGGCCGGCTTCGGAACCGGCGGCCGGAAGCCGGGAGCGGAGAACCGGCACTCCGGGGCCGTCGAGCTGATCCAGATAAGCGTCGCGGCCGGCCATGGCCATCACGAGGGCGAGCGTCGTCCCGGTGATGAGAGGACCCGAGCCCGCCGCGAACGGTCCGTCCTGTGCGCGTAACCGCAACCCGGCCGTATGGGTGCGGCTCTCAACCGTGAAGTTGCGCGACGCGAAGAATTCGGCCACGGACGTCAGCGCCTCAACAGGGGCTGTGTGGGGAAGTCCCAGGGGCTGGCGTATGTCCTGGGCGTGCACGACGACCTCACCCAGGTAGGCCGCTGTATGCCCGGAGGGTGCCGTGGTGCTGGTGATGACGGCGCGGAAACGGGCGAGTGTCTCCACGGGCGTCTTGCCCAGATGCTCGGCCATTCGGCGCTGGTTGTGCACGTCGGGCCGGAACCGCGCGCCAACCATGCTGCGCAGCCAGCGCCACTGGTTCAGGCTGGCCGCGGCGGTGAGGTGGGCTGTGACTTCCTCGACGTTCCACTGGCCGCACAGAGTGCGGTGCTGCCACTGCACCGGGCTGAGGTTCGCCAGCGCGTCTGCCAGAACCTTTCGCTCGGCGTGTGCCAGCGCCCACAGATGGTCATGCTGTTTTTGCGGCATAAGAAACGCCCATTTCTTGTCGGTTTCGGGATTCGTTACTCGCTGCGTGTCTCAAACCGTACCTGGATCCACTTCAGTTCAGCGCGCGGCAAAACAGCGGTGACGACGCCGCCGCCTGGGAGGCGCGCACCGATGCCGTAAACGAACGGGTCGGTATCAACTTCCGCACCGGGGACGTCCGCGCCGTCGAGAATGGTTCGGGCCTGGCCGTTGACCATCCGTGCCGTGACAACGGGTGCGCGCTGATCCCAGGGTTCACCGCCGGGCCATAGCTCCTCCCGGTACTGGTTGGACAGAATGTGGTTGACGTGGTCTGCCAGGAGGTCCTGGAGCGAAGCGCTTGGCTCGCGCTGCCACGTGGTTCGCACGGCCTCCCACAGCTGGGGATAGCGCATTCGCTCCACCTGTTGAATCAGCCAGGCGGGCCGGGACCACGGCGGAACTTCCTCGATCGCTTGCAGCGTCTCGGCGTCGAGATCCGCGCGGTTCACCGGGTCCGACCTGTCGTCCGGATTGCGCCAGAGGGTATAGGTGATGCTCGCCGTCAGTTCGCTGTACCCAGTCTCATCCAGAATGGAGTTCACACTGACGGAATCCGTGTCCTCCAGTGCCGGTTGGGATGCGAGGCCGACCACGGGGATAGGCATCAATGTCAGGCTTTTGGCCTCTTCGACCCGGGGGTCCGGTGCGTCTTCGGGAAGTATCCCCATCCATTCCATGCCCCACTATGGATCAACACGGTGAGCCTGTAAATGTCCCTCGTTTTTCCAGTTTACGTTTTGTCAGTCGGGGATCCGCCGGCGCCAGAACCAACAGCGAGCCGTCCTGGGCTAGGCTGGGGCCGTCGCACCGCTGGGGTGCGGGAGGCCATGGGGGACCGCCGTGAGAAGAAAACCGTCAATAGGCATGATTGTGGGAGCCTCGCTCGTGGGTGGCTTTGTTCTCGGGATCGGCACCATGCCCGCATCCGATCAATCCGTGGTCCACTCAGTCCGGCAGGCAACTGCTGCCGTGCCGGCGTCGGCGCCTTCAGCGGTGGCGGACGATCCCGCGACGGCGGTGTACGAACCGTTTGTCGCATGCTCCGCCGATTACGTTGATGGACCGGGTGCTGACCTGGACCGGGGCAACCTGATCGGCCCGGAGAACAGTGCGATGGTTTCCCCCGAACAGCTGATAGCCATGGGTATCCCTGCAGCCGACGTCGGGCTGCAGGCCCGGGCGTGGGAAGAGCTCAGCCCAGAGCAGCGCGACGAACAGCTGTGCCGCGGCGCCCGGCAGACCCCGGCCGTCGTGGAGTCCCGCTGATCCACAATTCCGGATCTGTGCAGGAAGCCCCCGATATATCTCGTCTCCGAACCCTCATTTCCTACGTATTGACCGGCGGGACGGCTGTGTAAGACTTCGCGGATGAACGGGCCCCGGAGGAACAGCGCAACAAAGACCTGGATACGGCAGCATCCATACCTGGCCGTGGTGCTGGGTTACGCGATCTTTCTCGTGGTGGTCACAACCGTAGTGGGCCTTACTAATGGATCCCTGGACGTTGCCGAAATACTGTTCCAGGCGCTTATGTATTCCCTGGTCTACTGGCTCCCCGCATTCTTCCAAGCGCGGACCGTTCGCAGGACCAAGGAGCGGCTCGATGCACACGGACAGTCAAAAGCGTATCTTCGCTACCCGGATGCGCGGCCGGGATCGCTCAGCGGAACATGGAACCAGGGAATTGCGACTCCCGCTGAGGGGTCCCTGCGCTTCCAGCCCGCCGTTTATGACAATTTGGAGCCATCCGGGCGCGCAACCGACTTTGTGGTCCAGGAAGTACTTCCCGAACGCCGGAAGGTCCGGCGCAATGAACGGAAGTATCTCTGGGACGTCGGGTATGAAGTGGTAACCCTGCTCACTGACAAGGGGAGGGTGCAGGTCGCCGCGAGTCCGGAAACTCTGGACAGTCTCGTCGAGCTCCTGGCATCCGGTCCCGGAACCCCGTCCTGAGCGTCTGGGATGCGGTAGCCGACACACTGATGGTCAAACACACTTTACGTACAGGTCGCTTGACAGTACAGTGTCCTTGACAGCTGGTTGGACCGAGGAAAGGCGAACAGATGAGCGTTGAAGACACCCGGAACAAATGGGGCCGTGCGCGGTTCGGCGGCAGGACTTCCCATTTGATGGCCGCTTCGCTGGCCATTGCCGTCCTCGTGTCCGCCGCGCTGGGCTGGCTGTTCATGGTGCTGCGGAACGGAGACCGGCCGCTGCTGGCGTTCGGCATCATGGCAGTCTTTACCCTGCCCATCGCGGCGGTGCTGGCGTGGGTAGTGCTCGTGGACCGCTCGACCATCCCCGGTGCACTCAAGAAACCCGAAGACTCCGTCGAGTCCGTGTGGTATGACAAAGCCGCCAGCGGCGCGTTCACCGACATCCTCCTGGTGGGCGGACTGGGATGCGCAGCACTCACGTTCCTTGGCACCGAAGGTACGGCAGGCCTGGTCCTGGGCGGTGTGGTTGCCTTCGCCATGCTGGACTTCGGCGTGCGCTACCTTTGGCAGAAGAAAACCGCGGCCTGATGGAGAACTCACTGACCCTCCGCCGATCGGAGCGTGGCTGGTCACAGCAGCACCTCGCCGACGAACTTGGCGTCTCGCGGCAGACCATCATCTCCATCGAAAAGGGCCGTTACGACCCCTCGCTGCCGCTTGCCTTCAGGCTCGCCGCCGTCTTCGACTGCCGGATCGAGGACCTGTTCATCCCCGAGCAGGTTTCCTCCGGCTGAGCCCGCGCAGCTCCCGAAAGGCCCCAATGGCCGAAAGACTCCCGACGTCCCGAAAGGCCCATCGATGCCTGACCCAATCCTTCCCTCTCGCCTGCCGATCGCCGCAGCACCCATGGCCGGCGGACCAACAACGACGGCGCTGGCCTCAGCCGTTGCCGACGCCGGCGGGTTTGCGTTCCTGGCCGGCGGCTACAAGACGCCCGCTGCCCTCGCAGCGGAAATCAGCGAACTCCGGGCCGGTGGATACCCATTCGGCGTGAACCTCTTC
Source organism: Arthrobacter sp. IK3 (assembly GCF_051337705.1). Lineage (NCBI taxonomy): Bacteria > Bacillati > Actinomycetota > Actinomycetes > Micrococcales > Micrococcaceae > Arthrobacter > Arthrobacter sp. IK3. The sequence continues at coordinate 126,224 of NZ_JBPPSW010000008.1, forward strand.
GTTCCGTCGCCGGACCCCGTAGATGAAGCTGCCTTTCGCGCTTATGCCCGGCGGCTGCAGCCCGAAGCGGACCGCTACGGGCTGACTCTTGGCGAGCAGCCGGTGGCCGATGACGACTTCTGGGAGGAAAAGCTTGAGCTGCTGATCCAGGATCCAGTCGACGTCGTCTCGCTGACCTTTGGACTGCCGGCAGCGGCGGACATCGCCGCGCTGCAGGGGGCCGGAACCACCGTCCTCGCTTCCGTGACCACCCCCGCGGAGGCACGCCAGGCACAGGATGCCGGTGCGGACGGGCTGATAGTCCAGGGGCCGCGGGCTGGGGGCCACAGCGCCACCTTCGACGCGGACCGCCAGATCAACGAGGTATCCACCGCAGACCTGGTCAGGGAAGTGCGGGCAGCAACCGGTCTGCCCGTCATCGCCGCCGGCGGTGTCGACGGTCCTCAAGCAGTCCAGGCCCTCCTGGCTGCCGGTGCGGACACTGTGGCCGTGGGAACCCTGCTGCTGCTGGCGGACGAAGCCGGGACCTCACCCACCCACCGCTCCGCACTGGCCGGCAGCGAGTTCTCCGAGACCGTGCTTACCCGCGCATTCACGGGCAGGCCGGCGCGGGCGCTGCGCAACGGATTCGCCGAACGTCACGGCGGTTCCGCCCCGACTGCCTATCCAGCGGTACACCACCTCACGCGGGAACTGCGCCAGGCGGCCGGCAAAGCGGGCGACGCCGACACCCTGCACCTGTGGGCCGGAACCGGCTGGCGGAACGCGCCGCAGCTTCCCGCAGGGCAGGTCATCGCCTGGCTCATGGAACACGGTAGCCAAACTCACGCGCCGGCGGAGGAGAGCCGGAATAGTCCGGACCGCCCTGGCACCCTAGGCTGAAAGAAGGATGCGGCCCGCCGCGCCTGCCCGTTGAACTTCTGAGAGGACCGTCTTGAGCAAGCTGCCCTGCGCCGAACTCCACCTGCACATTGAGGGAACCCTGGAACCGGAGCTGATCTTTGACCTGGCCGCCCGCAACGGCATCGAGCTGCCCTACGCGGATCTGGACGAGCTCCGTGCCCGCTACGAGTTCACCGACCTGCAGTCCTTCCTTGACCTCTACTACGCCAACATGGACGTCCTCCGCACCGAAGCGGACTTCGCGGACATGACCCGTGCCTACCTGGCCCGCGCTGCAGCGGCCGGAGTGAGGCACGTTGAAGTGATGGTGGACCCGCAGGCGCACCTGGCCCGCGGCGTCGCACTTGAAACCTGCATCCAGGGCGTGGCCGCCGTGCTGGAGACCTCCGAGGCGGAATTCGGGATGTCCACGGCGCTGATCGCAGCATTCCTGCGCGACCGCCCGCAGGAAGAAGCCTCCAGGGTCCTTGCAGACCTGCTGGCCATGAACGCGCCTATCATCGGCATCGGCCTGGACTCTGCGGAGCTCGGCAACCCGCCGGAGAACTTCGTGCCGCTCTATGAGCAGGCGCGCGCCGCCGGCCTCAAGCTCGTGGCGCACGCGGGGGAGGAGGGTCCTTCCCACTACATCGAGCAGGCCCTGGACCTGCTGCTGGTGGACCGGATCGACCACGGAATCCGCTGCATGGATGACCCGGAACTGGTGGCACGGCTGGAGCGCGAGCAGGTTCCGCTGACCATCTGCCCGCTGTCCAACGTGCGGCTGCAGGCAGTTGATTCGCTGGAGAGCCACCCGCTGCCGCTGCTGCTTGAACAGGGCCTGAACGTGTCGGTGAACTCCGATGACCCGGCGTACTTCGGCGGCTACGTCGATGACAACTTCGCCGTGCTCCGCAGGACCTTCGACCTCAACCCGGCACAGTTGGCCAGGCTCGCCGAGAACTCCGTCACGGCGTCGTTCGCTTCCGCGCAGCGCAAGGCCGAGCTCTTCGCGGAAATCGAGGCCTGGCTTCTGGCAGAAGGTATCGCCTAGGCGGCCGGCCGGCCCCTCCCGCCGGCATCGCCCCGGCCGCGGCGGAAGGTCAGCCGCACTATGGCACCGGCGGCAATCGCCATCAGGCCCAGCGAAATATCCAGTAGCGGAAGCGAAAGCGCCAGCAGCAGGGCTCCGGCGATGCCGAGCACGTTGAGCACCCGCGGCGTGTACCAGTGCCGCTTCCGCAGCGTAAACGCGATGACTGCCGTGCCGCTGGCGTACAGCAGGCCGGTGAACGCGGCGACTCCCAGCAGCGTGGTCAGCGGGAACGCCAGGACCAGGGCAACAACGACGGCGGCACCTGCGGTTATGCCGGCCCACGGCACTGCGGGGCGGCCGCGCAGCAGCGCCCGCCGGCGGCCGAAGACCGGGGCCAGCTCGCCCTCCTCCGCCATGGCCGCGCCGATCCGTGCGCAGCCGGCGTTCAGGGCAGACAGCGCGCCCAGCCCGGCGGCAGCCGCAGCGATCAGCACTGCCCCGGTGCCCACGCCGCCGCTGAGCTCCGCCGCCGGAACCAGCAGCGGAGCAGGCTCCGCCGCGAGCGACGCGGGCCCGAAGAAATCCAGCAGCGACTGGCCAAGCACCAGGTAGAGACCCAGGACGACGGCGATAGCGGCCGGCAGTGCGAGCGGAATGTTCCGCGCGGGGGAGCGGACATGCGGTCCCAGCGAAGCCAGATACCCGTAACCGATGAAGGCGAAGTAGAGCAGCGCGGAGGACTCAAGGAGTCCGGCAAACCCCGGCTCCGGCAGGGTCGCCAGCTTCGGGGTGCCGCCGGGAAGATCCGAGTTGAACGCCACCACGGCCACAAAGGCCAGCACCGCAACGACGAAGGCCACGACGAAGCGGGACACCCAGTCGCTGCGCGATGCGCCAAACAGGTTGAGGACCGCAGTCAGGACGACGGCGGCAACGGCTACCGCCACGGCGTGACCAGGTGCCAGATAGGTTCCCAGCATCAGCGCCGCCACCGCTGCCGCCGCCAGCCGAGAACACAGGAACACCCAGCCGGTCACGAACGCCGCCGTGGGACCGAGGATCACCCGCGCAGCCCGGGTGCCGCCGTCGTCGTAATTAGCCTGTCCCTCATTCAGCGCGGAACTGATCTGGTAAATCGCCACCCCGCAGGCATAGGCGACGACGGCGGCAATCACCAGGGGCAGGGCGAGCGACCCGCCGTCCGCGCTCACCGCGGCCGGGAAAACAATGAACACGCCCGCGCCGATGATCGAACCGATGCCTGCCGTGGTCGCGTCGTACCCGCCCAGCGGGCGTGCAGTGGCGGCATTGCCGGACAAACGGGCCTCCAATCGGTCAGCCCTTGGCCGGGAAGCGCGGGGAACACCGGTAAACTCGAAGAAGATCTCTACTCACAATGGGCGGAAACAGGTGGTTTCCGCAACCAATCGAAGTTGAAAGGACTGCTGTGCTGCGCACACATGCCCTTGGTTCCCTGAGGGCCGAGCATATTGGACAGACTGTCACCCTGGCCGGCTGGGTTGCCCGCCGCCGGGACCACGGAGGCGTAGCCTTCCTTGACCTGCGTGATGCCTCCGGCGTTGCCCAGGTTGTTGTCCGTGAAGAGGACGTCTTCCACGGCCTGCGCAATGAGTACGTCCTGCAGATCACCGGCAAGGTTGAGCGCCGTCCCGAAGGCAACGAGAACCCCGCCCTCGCCACCGGCGAGATAGAGGTCATTGCGGACGACGTCGTCATCCTCAACACTTCCGACCCGCTGCCGTTCCAGATCGACGAGCACGTGGAGGTGGGCGAGGAAGCACGCCTGAAGCACCGCTACCTGGACCTGCGCCGTCCGGCTCCCGCCGCTGCCATGCGGCTGCGCTCCGAGGCCAACCGCGTGGCCCGCGAACTGCTCCACGACGAGGGCTTCGTGGAGATTGAAACCCCCACGCTGACGCGCTCCACTCCCGAGGGTGCCCGCGACTTCGTGGTCCCGGCACGGCTGGCCCCCGGCTCCTGGTACGCGCTCCCGCAGTCCCCGCAGCTGTTCAAGCAGCTGCTGCAGGTGGGCGGGTTCGAGAAGTACTACCAGATTGCCCGCTGCTACCGCGACGAAGACTTCCGGGCCGACCGCCAGCCGGAGTTCACGCAGCTGGATATCGAGGCGAGCTTCGTCGAAGAGGATGACATCATTGCCCTCGGCGAGCAGATCGTGAAGTCGCTCTGGAAGCTGATCGGCGTCGAGATTCAGACCCCGATCGCCCGGATGACTTACGCGGATGCCATGGCCCGCTACGGCTCCGACAAGCCGGACCTGCGCTTCGGCCTGGAACTGACTGAGCTCACCGAGTTCTTCAAGGACACCACCTTCCGCGTCTTCCAGGCGCCCTACGTCGGTGCCGTGGTGATGCCCGGCGGCGCCTCTCAGGCCCGGCGCACCCTCGATGCCTGGCAGGAATGGGCCAAGCAGCGCGGCGCCAAGGGCCTGGCCTACGTGCTGGTCCAGGAAGACGGCACGCTCACCGGTCCGGTCGCCAAGAACCTCACCGACTTCGAGCGGGAAAACCTGGCAGAGAAGGTCGGCGCCAAGCCCGGCGACTGCATCTTCTTCGCTGCCGGTCAGACTTCCGAAGCCCGTGCCCTGCTCGGCGCTGCCCGCGTTGAAATCGGCCACCGTACCGGCTTGATCGACCCGAAGGACTGGGCATTCGTCTGGATCGTTGACGCCCCGATGTTCGAGCCCGCCGCCGCAGCAGTGGCAGCCGGGGACGTAGCCGCCGGTGAAGGCGAGTGGACCGCAGTGCACCACGCCTTCACCTCCCCGAAGCCCGAGTTCCTGGACACCTTCGACACCGATCCCGGCTCTGCCCTGGCCTACGCCTACGACATCGTCTGCAACGGCAACGAAATTGGCGGCGGTTCAATCCGTATCCACCGCCGCGACGTGCAGGAACGTGTCTTCAAGGTCATGGGCATCTCCGAGGAGACCGCCCAGGAACAGTTCGGCTTCCTGCTTGAAGGTTTCAAGTACGGCGCTCCGCCGCACGGCGGCATCGCCTTCGGCTGGGACCGTGTGGTGGCGCTGCTGGCCGGCGCCGACTCGATCCGCGACGTCATCGCCTTCCCGAAGTCCGGCGGCGGCTACGATCCGCTGACCTCCGCTCCGGCTCCGATCAGCGCCCAGCAGCGCAAGGAAGCCGGCGTGGACTTCAAGCCGGAGAAGAAGCAGGACAAGCCAGCCTCCTAGCCCTATCCAGACAAATACCCGGCCGCCGATTTGGTGGCCGGGTATTTGTGTTTTCCGGGCCATGCTAAACGGGAAGCGTACTTTGTGTATTGGGCTAATGTGCCACTCAACGGACGTTTTTCGGCCTTTACTATTCCCGCGGCCCATCGTTCATTCGTAGTGTCCTTAAGGCGATAATTTTCTGTCCGCACCCGGCTACCTGCCGCATCGTCGAATTACTGCGGGCCAGCTAGGAATACGAATGAAGTCTCAACCTGCGCGAGGACGACAGCGCACCGCACCAAAAACACATTCCCTGGGCAGCCGCCTGACCACGGCGTCGCTGAGCGCCGCCTTGGTCCTGGGCATCACCGGATTCGCCACGGAGATACCGCAAACCCCCGGGAAGGACACTGCAGCCACCGGCTCCACGGAATCGCAGCTCCCGCTCGACATAGCCGGTTTCTACGACACGACGGCGTCCGGAGCCCCGCGCGAGCTACGGAACGACCTCGCCGGCGTCCTCCGGGGCCAGGTCCAATTCGCCCAAAGCCATACGATCAACCCTGCCGGCAACACCCTGGCAAGAATGCCGTCCCTGGTGACGGACCGGGCTGCGTTGGTCCTCTTCTCTCCGGAGTCCGGGGCAGCGCGGGCCAGCGTCACGGCCACCGTGAACGGAGCCTTGCAGGGAACTATGGAACTGGCACCGCCGGCACAGATTCCCCGCTCGGACATGGACATCACGCAGAACAGACCGGACGTCGCCTATTCCTCAACAGCCTGGACCGCCGAGCTGCCCTGGAACTGGATGAAGCCCGGACTTGAACTGACCTTCGAAACGGACAAGGGCAGCGGGGTGCTGGAACGTGCGGGCATCGAATTCGCGGCACCGGCGGAAATGGTGATCAGCTCCATTCAGCTCGGCATGCTCACCGATTATCCGGAATCCAGCGGGCATTACATGTTCAATGAGCCCGAGAAGTCGGGGTCTGACTACTTCCAGACAATTCCGGTATCAAAACTGACCATGGCCAATTACGAACCGGTACGCCTGGATAAGGTCATTGTGGCGTCCGGAACGGTCTACGAGGAAAAGAGCGCCGTCAATGGCGATGTCTATTCCGGGGACCTGCGGGAGAACGTTGGCAAGGCCCAGGTGAGCACGGGCATAAACCTTGCTAACTTCGGCACCACCAGCGGACCCATGGACCAGAGGCAGCCCGGCACGTTCAACCAGCGGATCATCCACCACTCCGCCGGCAACTACGCCAACGGGGTACACCGGCACGGACTCAGCGGCGGCAACGGCATGGCAACCCTGTATGACTCGGTGGGCAATGAGCTCAGCCACGAACTCGGCCATTCCTACGGGCTGGGGCACTACCCGGGGGTCGACACGTCCAAGCAGGGCGACGAACGGGTCATCAATGCGAGCCACCACAGCGAAAGCGGCTGGGGCTACATTGCCTACCGGGACCGGATGCGGTCCAACCTGTCCTCGAACACCGCTTTCACGGCCGAGGGATTCGACCTAAGCGCCGGAAAGTTCAGCCAAAACTACCAGGCGATCTACAACTACCACCGTGACACCATGTCCGGCGGCAGCAATTCCAGCACCCTTTCCCGCTACACCCATGTCACCGGTTACAGCACCGACATCACCCAGCGCTCCCTGCGCACCGTGGTTCCGGACCTCGCCTATCCCAGCGGCTACCGGGACTGGGACGCCGCCGCCGGTCAGTACGTCGATGCGAAGGTGAAGACACCGGCATTTTCGGCTCCCCGGCCTACAGCGGTAGGGGTTCCGGTCTACACCCTGCTGGGCGGGTACAACCCTGCGAAGCCGGAGCAAACAGTCCTCTACCCCGCGTTCCGCAGCAACTACGGCAACGTTTTCCGCCTTCCGCAGGCGGATACCGCAACCACGGATTCAACCCGCCGCTGCTGGCTTGAGGTCACCTTCGCCGACGGCCGGGTGGATAGGACCGCGCTGCAGGCCAGCGACGGTGTCAAGCAGTTCAACGTCAACCTGGCGCATTCCGACCAGCCGTCCGGGGCATCGATGTACTGCCGCATCAACGGGACAACCACCAAGCTGGGCAACTCGATTTCAATTGCGCCGAACCAGGAACCGCTGCGTCCCGCCGTGGTGATTGGGCAGGACGCCGGGTACGAAGCCCTGCGGGCCGTTGAGCTGCCGGAGCTTGAGGCGAAGCTGCAGGCCGTAGCAGGCCGCGCGGCGCCGGTGCTGGATACCGAGGGAACCGTGCTCCTGGCGAGCTGGAAGGACGATCTGCGGGGACTCAGTTCGGCCGCCCGGGACATCGCCGATTCTGTCCTGGCGCAGACGGAGACCGCCGCCTCGGTGGACGCTTTCATCCGGCTCAACCAGGAGCCGCTCGAGTCGGGGAATGCGGCCGTGACCGCTGAACTGTTCTCGCTGCTGGACACAGCCGGTTTCACCGAGAGCACCACCCGGGTGCTCCCTGCGGGTGGAAGCCTGCTGGTAGACGGCGGCCACTGCCTGGTGCTGGGAGAAGACCTCGGCGTCACCGTGCCCAAGGACAAAACGCTGTGCGCCGACACGGCCGCCCAGCGCTGGTTCCAGGATGCGCGCGGAGCCATTCACAGCGAACTGCGTCCTGACCTGTGCCTGGTGGCCGGAACGCCGGTCAGCACGTCCCCGTGTGCCCGGACGTCGGGAGCCCAGGTGTGGATCCAGGAAGCTGACGGACACCTCAAGAGCGCTGTCTCGAGCTATCTGGACTTCTACCGCAACCAGGGAATTGCGGGAATGTACGGGAGGACAAACGGCTCCAACCAGGTCTGGACCGGGCTGGCTGCGGCCGGCAGCCCCGGGACGGCCGTGCTGAGCGCGGCCAGTCTCGCTACTATCGCCGGCCTGGATTTCGCCGTTGCGTCAACGGACGCGTTTATCCGGGTGAACGGAGCAGGCCTTGAAGCCGGGGACCCGGCTGCCGCAGCAGAGCTCAAATCCCTCCTGGCCGCGAATGGATTCATGGAAAGCTCCGAGAAGTACCTGCCGGAGGGCAGCCGGCTGCAGGTCAACAACGGCCACTGCCTGGTGTTGGGGGAGGACCTCGGCGTCACCGTGCCCATCAGCAAGAACGCCTGCGCGGATACGGATGAGCAGCGCTGGTTCATGGACACCCGCGGCGCCATCCACAGCCAGGCCCGCCCCGACCTGTGCCTGGTGCCGGCAACTCCGGTAAAGGCAGCGCCGTGCGCACCGGCTGACGGATCCCAGGTATGGCTTCCGGAGGCTGACGGGCACATCAAGAGCGCCGTCTCGAGCTACCTCGACTTCTACCGGGAGCGGGGATTCGCCGGCATGTACGCGAAGAACTCGGGCGCAAACCAAATCTGGACCGGACTCCAGGCAGCTGCGAATCCGGGACTGGCCGCACTGAATTCCGACAGTCTGGCTGTGCTGTTCCGGGTGGGACTTGATGCCTAGCTGAGCCCCCGGTGGTGCGCGTCCGGAGGCAGCGACGCACACCACCGGGCCGGCGCATCAGATCCTGATGGTCCCGGAGATGAGGGTCCTGGACTCGCCGCCCACCCAAATGTCCCCGCCGTCGGCTTCCACCTGGACGCGGCCGGTTCGGCCCAGGACCGTCCCCTGCGCGGCGGTGTACGTCGACGGCGCCCTTCCACTGCCAATCAGCCACTGAGCTGCACCGGCGTTGAAACTCCCCGTCACGGGGTCCTCACAGGGAAGCTCATCGGAGATGAAGGTGCGTACTTCAAACTCGCTCGCGGCGCCGCCGGGGTGCGGGCCGATGACGCCGACGGCCAGGCCGGCCATGGCCGGGTAGTCGGGCCGGATGGCCAGTACCTGAGCTGCCGATTCGAGCAGCACACCGATCCACTCTGGCCCGTTGACCAGCCAGGCAGCGTCCTTCAGCGCCTCACGGGGAAGCCCCAGGCCGGCCGCCACACGGTCCAGGACGTCCCGGGCAACAGGCCCGAACCGTGTCAGTTCCGGAGCCGCGAAGGCCAGCAGGCCGGCGTCGTCCGCCTTGATCCGCACCAGGCCGGCGGCGGATTCCTGGACGAGGATGCCTTCCTGCCGGGGTTTGCCTCCGGCTTCCAGCCAGGCATGGGCAGAGCCGAGGGTGGGATGCCCGGCGAACGGCAGCTCCTCGGTGGGCGTGAAGATCCGGACACGGTAGTCGGCCTTCGGAGCCGTTGGCGGGAGGAGGAACGTGGTCTCGGCCAGGTTGGTCCAGTTCGCAAACTGCTGCATCCGGGCGGTGCTGAGCCCGGAGGATTCAAGGACGACGGCAAGCGGATTGCCGCCGAAGGCCTCGGAACTGAACACATCAATCTGGGCGAACGGGCGGTCGGACGCGGGAGTTTCGGGAGTCACTATCTGAGCTTAGTGAAGTGGGTGCCGGCTCAGGCAAATGCCGGAACCGCGAGATTCCGGAAGGCAGAGCCGTGAAAGACCAGCGGCTCATGTGCGCCGTCGTGGGTTGAGTAGCCGTGGACGCGGAGCAGGACGACGGCGTGATCCCCGGCAGGTATCTCGTTCTCGACTGACGTTTCGAGCCAGAGGGCGGCCTCGTCCAGGAACAGGGCGCCCGTTTCGGTTTCGTGCAGGCTCAGCCCGGCAAAGCGGTCGCCGTCGCGGGAAGCGATCTGGCGGCAGACGCCGTCGTGCCCCGTGCCTAGGACAGACACGCCAATCCGTCCGGCAGTCCGCAGAACCGGCCAGGTGCGGGAAGTGTTCTGCACCGCGAACATGACCAGGGGCGGATCCATGGAGACGCCGACGGTGAAGGAGGACGCCACGATTCCCTGCGGTGCGCCGTCGATTTCCGCGCAGAGGGCTGCAATGCCGGATGGGAAGCGTCCAAAGGCCTGGCGCAGTGCGTTGGGATGGAGATCGGTTTCAAGTGCCATGGGGATTCCTCTGCCTGACGCGCAGCCTGCTGCGTGAACCGCGGAAGGCCAGCGCTGTACTTGCCGGACCGGGAGATCCACCGGAACGGCCGAATCGTCACCTGGAGCACCCCGCTACGGCGAGAGGGTTGCCGTCCAGCCGGCCAGGGCCTGTGGCTGGAACTCTTGATTCTGGCTACCAATCTAGGAGCCGTAATGTCCCGGGGCAAACATCCGTCACATTACGGCCACGCCGGGCAACACTTCGTAACGGCACGTCTTCCCGCACTCCCGCAGACAGCCATTACAGTGTCCGCATGAGACAACGCTGGTTCAAACAGGTAGACGTCTTCGGCAGCAAGCCGTATCAGGGCAACCCGCTGGCCGTGGTCCTGGATGGAGAAGACCTCGACGACGAGGCGATGCTGCAGTTCGCCCGCTGGACGAACCTCTCCGAAACCACTTTTGTCCTTCCCGCTACGCAGGACGAGGCGGATTACCGGGTGCGGATCTTCACGCCCGGCGGGGAGATTCCGTTCGCCGGACATCCGACGCTGGGAACCTGCCACGCGTGGACCGAGGCCGGCAACACACCGATCAAGCCCGGGCTGGTGGTGCAGGAATGCGGAATCGGGCTGGTGCCCCTGCGCGTCAACGCGGGCCTGGCGGCGTTTGCGGCTCCCCGGCTGATCCGCACCGGGCCGGTGGAGGAAGGGACACTGGCGCGCGTGACGGCTGCACTGGGGCTTACTCCGGACCAGGTCCGCGGACACCAGTGGGTGGACAATGGTCCCGGCTGGCTGGGCCTGCTGCTCCCGGATGCGGAGACCGTACTCTCGCTGCGTCCGGACCACGCCGCCATCGGCGACCTTCGGGTGGGTGTGATTGGCCCGCAGCCGGAATCAGCCGAGACGGACTTCGAGGTCCGCGCGTTCGCGCCCGGCCTGGGCGTGTCCGAGGATCCGGTTACCGGAAGCCTCAACGCCGGACTGGCCCAGTGGCTGATCGGCGACGGAATCGCCGAGGAACGCTACACCGTCACCCAGGGCACCGCTGTCCACCGCTCCGGGCTGGTCAGGGTCTTCACCCGCGAGGGGCGCATCTGGATCGGCGGGGAGTCTGTCACCTGCATCGACGGCTCCGTTTCCCTCTAATCCCATCCAGATGACAGAAACTGCACGTATGGAGCCCCATACGTGCAGTTTCTGTCATTTCGTTTGCGGGACGGGCGGAAACGCGGGGGGAGAGGGCACGGGTAGCCTTGAAGCGTGAATGACTTGTTCAACAGCGGCGAGGACCAGGACCAGCAGGACTACGACGACGACGCCGCGGAGACAGACTCCCGGCAGCGCCCGCGCAGCCCGCTTGCGGTACGCATGCGCCCGCGCAGCCTCGATGAGGTTGTTGGCCAGCAGCACCTGCTGGCCCCCGGGTCACCGCTGCGCACCCTGGCCGAAGCCCCGCAGGGCGGCCCGGCAGGCCCGTCCTCGGTCATGCTCTGGGGGCCGCCCGGAACCGGCAAGACCACCCTTGCGCACGTCGTGGCGCGGGGACAGGGCCGGAAGTTCGTTGAACTCTCGGCAATCACGTCCGGCGTCAAGGACGTCCGCCGGGTCATGGACGACGCGCTCACCGCCCGGGACCTGCACGGCATCACCACCGTCCTGTTCCTGGACGAGATTCACCGCTTCAACAAGGCACAGCAGGATGCGCTGCTGCCGGGAGTGGAGAACAGATGGGTTGTCCTGATTGCGGCAACCACGGAGAATCCGTCCTTCTCCGTGGTGTCCCCGCTGCTTTCCCGTTCCCTGCTGCTGACTCTCAAGCCCCTGACCGAAGCGGACATTTCCGGGCTGCTGCAGCGCGCCGTCGAAGATGAGCGGGGGCTGGCCGGCCGGGTCAGTCTCAGTGATGAAGCCCTTGAGCACCTGGTGCGCCTGGCGGCGGGGGACGCCCGCCGCGGGCTGACCGCGCTGGAGGCCGCTGCCGGCGTCGCGTACTCTGAACGCGACCCGGACGTGACCGTGCCCACCGTGGAGCTGGCACACGCAGAACAGGCCCTGGACGTTGCAGCCCTGCGCTATGACCGGGCCGGGGACCAGCACTATGACGTCACCAGCGCCTTCATCAAGTCCCTGCGCGGTTCCGACGTCGATGCCGCCCTGCACTACCTGGCCAAAATGCTGGAGGCGGGGGAGGACCCGCGCTTCATCTCCCGCCGGCTCATGATCTCCGCGGCGGAAGACGTTGGCATGGCTGATCCGACGGCGCTGCAGACAGCGGTAGCGGCGGCCCAGGCCGTGCAGATGATTGGCATGCCCGAGGGCAGGCTGATCCTGGCCGAGGCCGTGGTGCACATTGCCACCGCTCCAAAGTCCAACGCGTCCTACAAGGCGATTGGCGCCGCTACTGCGGACGTGCGGTCCGGATACGGGATTGGCGTGCCGGCGCATTTGCGCGACGCTCACTATCCGGGCGCGAAGCAGCTGGGCCACGGCAAGGGCTATATCTATTCCCATGACGCGCCGCATGGCATCGCCAAGCAGCAGTACGCGCCGGACGACCTGGTGGGCAAGGACTACTACAAGCCCACCGCCAACGGAGCGGAACGGGATATCTCGGCCCGGCTGGAACGGCTCCGCGGAATCATCCGCGGACAATAGGCGGAAACGTCCGCCGGGGCGGCGCCGGCACCCCCGCTCGGAGGGCCCGGTGCGTGCTAGCATTGTTGGTTGACTGGCAAGCGCACTGCCGGACCATCCCACCAACCAGCCGGATTTACTTCCGGATGCGGTGGAACTGTGTCCCGTAACTGCGTTGCAGCAGAAGGCAGCGGTTGGCCGGAGCTCTCCCTAATGGAGGCCAGTGACTACGTATTAGCCGTGCACGGCGGGTTCTCCCGGCGCGTACGGCAAAACCGCCAAAACAGTGAAAGGTGAACGTGGCTAATTCAACACGTGCACGCCGTCAGGCTCGCGCTTCGCGCGCCCTCGGCATTGCTTTGACCCCCAAGGCAGCAAAGTACTTCGAGCGCCGGCCTTACCCCCCGGGTGAGCACGGCCGCGCACGCCGCAAGCAGGACAGCGACTACGCAGTCCGCCTGCGCGAAAAGCAGCGCCTGCGCGCACAGTACGGCATCCGCGAAGCACAGATGACCCGTGTCTTCGAAGAAGCCCGCCGCACCGCCGGTCTGACCGGTGAAAACCTGATCGAGCTTCTCGAGATGCGTCTTGACGCCCTCGTGCTGCGTGCCGGCTTCGCCCGGACGATCGCCCAGGCCCGCCAGCTGGTTGTGCACCGCCACATCATGGTTGACGGCGCCCGCGTGGACCGCCCGTCGTTCCGCGTGTCCGAAGGCCAGCTCATCCATGTGCACCAGCGCAGCGAGACCATGACGCCGTTCCAGGTTGCCGCTGCCGGCGCCCACCGCGACGTCCTGCCCGCTGTTCCGGGTTACCTGGATGTCTCCCTGGAGAAGCTGCAGGCCCGCCTGGTTCGCCGCCCGAAGCGCTCGGAAATCCCCGTGACCTGCGAAGAGCAGCTCGTGGTGGAATACTACGCACGCTAATTCGACTGCGCTCCCGCCTGCGGGAGCCAAGGCGAAACTGAAGCAGCCCGTGGCCTTTGCGCCGCGGGCTGTTTCGTTTCCCGGCCGTGTCCGCGCACGGACCGCCCGGGAACGCGCCGCCGCCAAGTAAGTGTCCGGTCCCGTCAATGGGTAAGGTACATAGCGGAAACTCTTAGAAAACAACCCAAGGAGAACCATGTCAGGTGGAGATATTGCCGGTCTGATCGCAGCCGGGGTTTTTGCCGTGCTGGTTGCGCTGCTGGCCGTCCCCATCCTCAAGCTTGGGAAAGTGTTCGACGAGCTTCGCGGATCGATCAAGACCCTCAGCGATGAGACCACGCCGCTGATCGACGAGGTTACCAACACGGTGTCAACCACCAACCTGCAGCTGCAGAAGGTGGACGGCATTTCCTCGAACGTCTCCGACGCTTCCGCCAACGTCTCCGCACTCACGTCCCTGGTGGCCGCGACCGTCGGCTCCCCGCTGATCAAGGTTTCGGCCTTCACCTACGGCGTCCGCACCGCACTGACTTCCCGCCGCCCCGCCGGGCGCGGCCGGCGCAGCCGCTAGGACCTCCCGCCATGCAGTCCACCACAGGAGCAGCACATGATTAAGCGTGTCTTTTGGATGTCGATCGGCATCACTATCGGCGTGATTGCGGTCCGGCGCATTTCCGATGCCAAAGAGAGCCTCGGGCCGGCCGGCCTCAACCGCGCAGTCGGCACCGCCGCCGATGCCCTGCACGATTTCACTGACGCCTTCCGTGACGCCATGACCCAGCGCGAAGGCGAACTGCGCTCCGCACTCGGCATGGACACCACCGACACGGTTGCCCAGACCATGTCCTCAGCCCGCCGCTGACTTTCCCCACCCCCGCTGCCCACCGGCGCGGAATTGATTTACCAGAAGGGTAAGAAACACCATGAAGTCCCACGAGATCGCACGCCGCTGGCTGGATTTCTTCAGCAGGAAGGGCCACACGGTCGTTCCCTCCGCGTCGCTCGTCAGCAACGACCCCTCGCTGCTGTTCACCGTTGCGGGCATGGTGCCCTTCATTCCGTACCTCACTGCGCGTGAGACCCCGCCGTACAGCCGGGCCACCAGCGTGCAGAAGTGCATCCGCACCGCTGACATCGAAGAGGTCGGCAAGACCGCACGCCACGGCACCTTCTTCCAGATGGCGGGCAACTTTTCCTTCGGCGACTACTTCAAGGAAGACGCCATCACCTTCGCCTGGGAGCTGCTCACCAGCCCGGTAGAAGACGGCGGCTACGGCCTTGATCCCGAGCGCCTCTGGGTCACCGTTTACGAGGACGGCGACGAGCGCGACGACGAGGCCCGTGCCATCTGGCGGGACAAGGTGGGCGTGCCCAACGAGCGCATCATCGGCACCGGCAAGGCAGACAACTACTGGAACACCGGCCAGGCCGGCCCCGGCGGCCCCTGCTCCGAGATCTACTATGACCGCGGCCCGGCGTACGGACTCGAAGGCGGCCCCGCCGTGGACGAGACCCGCTACATCGAGATCTGGAACCTGGTCTTCATGCAGTACCAGCTCTCCGAAGTGCGTTCCAAGACGGACTTCGACGTCGCCGGCGAGCTGCCGCAGAAGAACATCGACACAGGCCTCGGCCTCGAGCGCCTTGCCATGATCCTGCAGGGCGTGGAGAACATGTATGAGACGGACCAGGTCCGTCCCGTCCTGGACAAGGCAGCCGAACTCTCCGGCAAGTCCTACACCTCTGCCGAAGATCCCTCGGATCCGCACCACGCCGACGACGTGAAGATGCGCGTCGTGGCAGACCACATCCGTTCGGCCCTCATGCTGATCTCCGACGGCGTCACCCCCTCCAATGAAGGCCGCGGCTACGTGCTGCGCCGCCTGATCCGCCGTGCCGTGCGGGCCATGCGCCTGCTCGGCGTCGAAACCGCGGTGCTGCCCGAGCTGCTGCCCGTTTCCCGGGACGCCATGAAGGGCACCTACCCCGAGGTCGAGACCGACTTCGCCCGGATCTCCCGAATCGCCTACGCCGAGGAAAAGGCGTTCCTGCGCACTATCGCCTCCGGCACCGAGCGTCTCGAAGTTGCCGTGCAGGAATCCAAGGCTGCCGGCCGTCCGCTCTCCGGTGCCGACGCCTTCGCCCTGCATGACACCTACGGGTTCCCGATTGACCTCACCCTGGAAATGGCCGAGGAAGCCGGACTGAAGGTGGATGAAGCCGGGTTCCGTTCCCTGATGCAGGAGCAGCGCAAGCGTGCCCAGGCCGACGCCCGCGGCAAGAAGCACGGCCACTCGGACATGTCCGTGTTCAACGAACTCCTCAAGGCCGGCAACACCGTGTTCACCGGCTATGACGAACTGCTGACCGAATCGTCGGTACGCGGGATCGTGTCCAACGGCCAGTCCGTGTCCTACGCAGGCCAGGGAACCGAGATTGAACTCGTCCTGGACGAAACCCCGTTCTACGCGGAAGCGGGCGGCCAGGCCGCCGACGTCGGCCTCATCACCGGCGACGGCTTCGTCGTCGAGGTCTCCGACGTGCAGCGCCCGGTCAAGGGACTGACCGTCCACAAGGCCGTAGTCCGCGAAGGCGAGATCTCTGCCGGTGCCCTTGCCCAGGCCGCAGTCGACGCCGAGCAGCGCCACGCAGCCGAACAGGCGCACTCCGGCACGCACATTGTGCACGCCGCCCTGCACCAGATCCTCGGCCCGGAAGCGCTCCAGCGCGGCTCCTTCAACAAGGCCGGCTACCTGCGGTTCGACTTCTCCTGGGGCGAAGGCCTCTCCGCTGCGGCCAAGTCCGAGATCGAAGAGGTCTCCAACCTTGCCATCCGCAGCAACCACAAGGTCGAAACCAAGATTATGTCCCTCGCAGACGCCAAGGCACTCGGTGCCACGGCGCTGTTCGGCGAAGCCTACGGGGACCAGGTGCGCGTAGTGGAGATCGACGGCGAATGGTCCCGCGAACTCTGCGGCGGCACGCACGTGGACTCCACGTCCCGCATTGGGTCCCTGACCCTGCTGGGCGAACAGTCGGTCGGTTCAGGCAACCGCCGCGTCGAAGCCTTCGTGGGCATGGATGCCTTCCGCCACCTGGCCGCCGAGCGCGCCCTCGTGAACGAGCTGTCCGAACTGCTCAAGGTTCCCTCCGTCCAGGTGCCGGAGCGCGTCGCAGCAACCCTCGCCAAACTGAAGCAGGTTGAGAAGGAACTCGAGCGCCTGCGCCGCGAACAGCTCGCAGCATCCGCGGCAGCACTGCTCGGCTCCGCCGTGGACATCGACGGTGTCCGCCTGCTGGCCCACGACGCCGGTACCGTCTCCGGCGCCGATGACCTGCGGACCCTGGCACTGGACCTGCGGTCCCGGCTGGGAAGCGAAGCGGCAGTCGTTGCCGTAGCAGGCGCAGCCAACGGCCGCCCGGTAGTCATCGTCGCCACCAACGAGGCAGCCCGTGAGGCCAAGGTCAAGGCAGGTGCGCTGGTCAAGACCGCCGCCGGTGTCCTCGGCGGCGGCGGCGGAGGCAAGGACGACGTCGCCCAGGGCGGCGGCACCGATGCAGCCAAGATTTCCGAGGCGCTGGATGCCATCCGCGCAGCGGTGGCGAACCGGGGCTAGCGCCACAGTGTCCGGCTATCCGCGCGGAACCAAAATCGGCGTCGACGTTGGACTCGCACGCGTCGGGGTCGCTTCCTGCGACCCCGACGGCCTGCTGGCCACTCCCGTCCGCACGCTGAAACGCGATGCCAAAAAGAACAGCGACATCCAGGTCCTGGTCCGCGAAGCCGGCGAGCGGGAGGCAGTCGAGTTCTTCGTCGGCCTGCCGCAGAGCATGAAGGGCACTGAAACCGCGTCCACGGCGATGGCCAGGGACTACGCGCAGGCCTTGGTGCAGGCGCTGGACAAAGCAGGACTCGACGTACCGGTCCGGCTGATCGACGAGCGGCTGAGCACAGTCAGTGCCCACCGCTCCCTGCGTGAAGCTGGCTTGGAGACACGAAATCACCGTAGAGTGGTAGACCAAGTGGCCGCTGTGGGTATATTGCAGCAGGCCATTGACATGCAGCGTTCCCTGGGACGCGATGTGGGGGTGCAGGTCACACTACGCCGGAGCACGCATTCCGCTGCTGCGGCCCCGAACGAGGAGCCAACTATTTTCGAGGAACGCCGCCCCGAAAGCGACAAGTCGTCGTGAGCCACAGGTACCCCGACCCCTACGGAACGGGAGAGCGCCCGGACCATGAACCGGCCGCTGACGGCTATGCCGGTGGGGAACATGCGGACACCCGGTATCCGGAGCCGCATTTCGACGACGCCCGGTACGAAGATGACAGCTACGTGGACGCCCGGCACGCCGATGCCCACACAGGTGCCCACACCGGGGGAGAGCACCAGGAAGCCGCTCCCGCCGTCCAGCACTTCTTTGGCGAAGAGGAGCCTGCTCCGAGCAGGCGCAGCCGCCGGCCTTCCCGGGAAAAGCAGCGCCGCCGTCGCCGCCGCACCATTGTCATGGTGGTGGTCCTGGCGGTCTTTGCCGGTGCCGTCTTTGGCCTGACAGTGTTCCTGCGGGACCTGCTTGGCATGAACGAGGTTGAGGACTATCCCGGTCCGGGTGAGGGAACCGTCTCCTTTGTGGTGCAGCCGGGCGACGGCCCGCTGGTGATCGGCAACAACCTCGCCAGCGAGGATATTGTTGCCAGCTCCAAGAAGTTTGTGGAAGTCTTCCAGCAGGAATCCCAGGGCCGTGAAATCCAGCCCGGAACCTTTGAAATGCGCCTGCAGATGAGCGCATCAGGTGCGCTGGGCGCACTGCTGGGCGACGGCGGAACTGCCGTCCACTATGCGGCGATTCCCCGTGACCAGCGCCAAAACGAGACGTTCGATGAGCTGGTGGCGTCAACCGGCATCCCGCTGGAGGAGTTCACCGCCCTGGCCCAGGATCCCCAGGCGTTTGGGCTGCCGGAACAGGCCGTGAGCCTGGAAGGCTACCTGTTCCCCGGTGAGTACCGCTTCCCGGTGGACATGACGGCGGAGGAGATCATCACCGAGATGGTCCAGAATGCCTTCAACGCACTGGAAGAAGCCGGCGTCACCGACCCGGCCGAGCAGTACCGCGTCCTCACCAAGGCAAGCATCATCCAGGCCGAGGCCGGCGAAGCCGACTACGCCACCGTTGCCGGTGCCATCGAGAACCGGCTCCGCGCTGACAACACGGAGACCAACGGCCTGATCCAGTCGGATGCGACCGTCACGTACGGCCTCGGGCGGAAGAGCTACAACCTCACCCCGGAAGAGAAAGCGGACACTTCCAACCGCTGGAACACGTACGCCAACCCGGGACTGCCCGTGGGGCCGATCGGCTCACCGAGCGTGGAGGCGATCGACGCCGCTGCGAACCCTGCAGACGTTCCCTACTTCTACTGGGTCACGGTCAACCTGGATTCGGGGGATACGAAGTTCTCCTCCACCCTGGCTGAGCATGGGCGTTACGTGGCCGAATACCAGCAGTGGTGCAGCACCCAGGAAGCCGGAAGGTGCGACTAGTTGTCCGGCCGCAAACGGGCGGCGGTATTGGGACACCCGATCGGGCACTCCCGTTCGCCCCAGCTTCACCGCGCCGCCTATGACTACCTGGGTTTCGACTGCAGCTACGACGCAATTGACGTAACGGAGGAGGCAGCGGCGGGTTTCGCCGATGCCCTCCGGGCCCAGCCGGAGTGGAACGGCCTGTCCGTCACCATGCCCCTCAAGGCCGTACTGGCAGCAGCCGTTGACCGGCTGGATCCCCTCGCCGAAGCCCTCGGAGTGCTCAATACCGTGACCTTTGAGCACAGATCCGGGGGAGCCGTGCTCACGGGCTGGAACACTGACGTGACCGGCCTGGTCAACGCGCTGCGGCATGCCGGCGCAGGAGAAGCCCCTCGCGGTGTCATCCTCGGCGCCGGGGGAACGGCCTGTGCGGCCGTCGCAGCCCTTGCCCGCATGGGCTGCACCAGCGTGGACGTCCATGCCCGCAGTTTCCGCGGCTCGGGTGGAACGGGCGGCCAGGCGGACGTCGCGCACGTCGGTGAACGGCTGGGCGTGCAGGTAAACCTGCGGCCCTGGGACGAAGCCGCCGCATCCTGCGCAGCAGCCGACGTCGTTCTTTGCACCCTGCCGCCCCGCGGCGCTGACGCACTGGCGCGCGAATTCAGTGCCCTCCGTGCCCACCGCGCAGGCGCGGTGCTCCTGGATGCCGCCTACGATCCCTGGCCGAGCGCCATTGCCGCAGCGTGGGAACAGGCTGGCGGCACCATCGTGCCAGGCCTCGAAATGCTCCTCTACCAGGCAGTGGAACAGGTGCGTCTGTTTACCGGCAGCGCGTTCCGCGACGAGCCCGCCGTCATAAACGTGATGTGTGACGCAGTGGGACTGCCCCGGCGCTGAAGGCCCCTTCCGAACGTGGCAGTATTGAAGCCATGTTGCGTTGGTTGACCGCCGGTGAGTCCCATGGGCCTGCACTCGTCGGAATTATTGAGGGCGTCCCTGCGGGCGTCGAAGTAAGCACCCCGTCCATCCAGGAAGCGCTGGCACGCCGGCGCCTCGGTTATGGCCGCGGTGCCCGCATGAAGTTCGAACAGGACGAGGTGCGCATCCTGGGCGGAGTCCGGCACGGACTGACACAGGGCGGCCCCGTGGCCATCGAGGTGGGCAACACCGAGTGGCCCAAGTGGGAACAGATCATGGCCTCCGATCCCGTCCCGGCGGAAATCCTCGAAGGCCAGGCGCGCAACGCCCCCCTGACCCGGCCGCGTCCGGGCCACGCTGATTTCACCGGCATGCAGAAATACGGCTTCAGCGAGGCCCGTCCGGTGCTCGAGCGCGCCAGCGCACGCGAGACGGCAGCCCGGGTGGCGCTTGGCGCAGTGGCCTCGGCGTTCCTGAAGCAGCTTGGCGTTGAGCTCGTCAGCCACACGGTTGGCATTGCCGGCGTCGCATCGCCCGAGGGAGCGGCACTGCCGCTGCCCTCCGACGTTGCTGCGCTCGATGAAAACCCGATGCGCTGCTTTGACCCGGCCGTCACCGACGCCATGGTTGCCGAGGTAGACGCCGCCCACAAGGAAGGCGAGACCCTCGGCGGGGTCGTGGAAGTGCTCGCCTACGGCCTGCCGCCGGGACTGGGCAGCTACGTTCACTGGGACCGCCGCCTCGACGCACGCCTGGCCGGAGCCCTGATGGGCATCCAGGCCATCAAGGGCGTCGAAGTGGGGGACGGATTCCTCACCGCTTCCCGCCGCGGTTCCGCCGCGCACGACGAAATCCTGCAGGACGGGTCCGGGCGGGTTATCCGTTCCGGCAACCGCGCCGGCGGCATCGAAGGCGGCATGAGCATTGGCGAAGTGCTGCGTGTGCGCGCTGCCATGAAGCCCATCGCCACCGTGCCGCGTGCCCTTAAGACGGTGGACGTTTCCACCGGCGAACCTGCCCGCGCCCACCACCAGCGCTCGGACGTCTGTGCCGTGCCTGCCGCCGGCGTCGTCGCCGAAGCCATGGTGGCACTGGTCCTCGCCGAGGCAATGACCGAGAAGTTCGGCGGCGATTCGGTGGCGGAAACGGCACGGAACCTGCGCACGTACCTGGAGAGCATCCCGGACTCGCTGTCCTCGACCGGTACCGGCACAGGTGTCTAGCCGGCACCTGGTCCTGATCGGCCTGATGGCGGCCGGCAAGTCCGTTGTCGGCCGGCAGCTGGCCGCACGGCACAACCTGCCCTACGTGGACACGGACCAGCTGGTGGTGGAGGAACACGGGCCCATTCCGGAGATCTTCGCCCGGCACAGCGAACGGTTTTTCCGCGAAGCCGAGGCGCGGGCAGTGGCCGGGGCGCTGGACTCACCGGTGCGCTCGGTGATCTCCCTCGGCGGCGGGGCGGTCCTGGACACCGGAACCCAGCAGCTGCTCAAGCACGCTACGGTGGTATTTCTGGATACGGACCTCGCCACGGTGCTGCCGCGCATCTCCCGCACCGCCAACCGCCCGCTGCTGGCCGGAGACCCGGCGCTGCGCTGGAGCGCTCTGGCAGAGGCCCGCAGGCCATTTTACGAATCGCTGGCAGACATAGTCATAGATACCAGGGGACTGGCAATCGCCGAGGTGGTGGAACGCATCACCGCCGCCCTGGACGAAGGAGAGAACTAAATGCCCGCTGAAGCCACCGTCATCGAAGTGACCGGTGAGAAGCCCGCAGAGAACTACGACGTCGTCATCGGCAACGGCCTGCTCGGCCGCCTTCCGGCGATGCTGGGGGAGCGGGTCCGGCGCGTCCTGGTGATCCACCCCCGCGCCCTGCGCACCACGGGTGACACCGTCCGCGACGAGCTCGCCGAAGCCGGCCTTACGGCGCTCACCGCGGAAATTCCCGACGCCGAGGAGGGCAAGCACATCCAGGTTGCCTCCTTCTGCTGGCAGGTCCTGGGACAGAACGACTTCACGCGCTCGGACGCCATTGTGGCCGTGGGCGGCGGAGCGGTCACCGACGTCGCCGGTTTCGTGGCAGCCACCTGGCTGCGCGGCATCAAGGTGGTGCACATCCCCACCAGCCTGCTGGGCATGGTGGACGCGGCAGTGGGCGGCAAAACCGGCATCAACACCGCCGAGGGCAAGAACCTGGTAGGTGCCTTCCACCCGCCTGCAGGAGTCCTGGCGGACCTGGATGCCCTCGGTTCACTGCCGAAGAACGAACTGCTCAGCGGCATGGCGGAGGTCGTCAAGTGCGGCTTCATCGCGGATCCGGCCATCCTTGACCTGATCGAAGCGAAGCCGGAGGCTGTTGCCGACGGCGGCTCCGACGTCGTCCGTGAACTGGTGGAACGCGCGGTCCGGGTCAAGGCGGAGGTTGTGTCCGCCGACCTGCGGGAAGCCGGCCGCCGGGAGTTCCTGAACTACGGCCACACCCTGGGCCACTCCATTGAACTGGCCGAGCGTTACCAGTGGCGCCACGGCGCGGCGGTTTCCGTGGGCATGGTCTTCGCCGCGGAACTTGGCCGCATGGTGGGCCGGCTGGACGACGCCACCGCTGACCGGCACAAGGAGATCCTGACCTCCCTTGGCCTTCCGGTGACCTACCGCCGTGACCGCTGGAGCGCGCTGCTGGACGGCATGCGCCGGGACAAGAAGTCCCGCGGCGACCTGCTGCGGTTCGTGCTCCTGGACGGGCTGGCCAGGCCGTCCATCCTGGAGGTCCCGGATACGTCCCTGCTCTTCGCTGCCTACCAGGAGATCGCGTCCGAACCGGAGACCGGGATTCGCCTCAGCCTGTAGGTATTCACCGAACAGGTAGAATGGTCGACGGACAAGACTCGAAGCAGAAGCGAAACGACGAAAGAGAAACTGTGGCAACGACCAACGACATCAAGAACGGCACCGTGCTGAAGCTTGAAGGCAACCTCTGGAGCATCATTGAGTTCCAGCACGTAAAGCCGGGCAAGGGTGGTGCGTTCGTCCGTACCAAGATGCGCAATGTCCGCTCCGGCAAGGTTGTCGACAAGACGTTCAACGCGGGCATCAAGATCGAAACCGCCACGGTTGACCGCCGCGATTACCAGTACCTGTACAAGGACGGCGAAGACTACGTCTTCATGGATACCTCGGACTATGACCAGCTCACGGTCCCGGGCTCGATCGTCGGCGACTACGCCAACTTCATGCTTGAGTCCATGATGGTCACCATCGCCATGCACGAAGGTGCCCCGCTGTACATCGAACTGCCGGCTTCCGTGGTCCTGGAGATCACCTACACCGAGCCGGGCCTGCAGGGCGACCGTTCCACCGGCGGCACCAAGCCGGCCACCGTTGAAACCGGTTACGAAATCCAGGTCCCGCTGTTCCTGGAAACCGGCACCAAGGTGAAGGTCGATACCCGCACCGGAGACTACCTGGGACGCGTTAACGAGTGAGTGCACGCAGTAAAGCAAGAACACGGGCACTTGAGGTGCTCTTCGAAGCGGAGCAGCGATCCATGTCTCCGCTCGAATCCCTGCGTTCCCGCCGGGAAAAGACGGACCAGGTTATCAATCCCTACACCATGGACCTGGTGGAAGGCGTGATCGCCAAGCAGGAGCAGATCGACGAGTTCCTTGGCACGTATTCCCAGGGCTGGCCGCTGGAGCGCATGCCTGCGGTTGACCGCATCATCCTGCGCCTTGGCAGCTGGGAACTGCTGTATAACGACGACGTGCCGGACAAGGTTGCCATCAGCGAAGCCGTTGAGCTGGCCAAGTCGCTCTCCACGGATGAATCACCTGCGTTCATCAACGGACTGCTGAGCCGCCTGCATGAGCTCAAGGATTCACTGCTGGCCTAGCCCGGCAGAACCCTGCGCGTAAGGCCCGGCGGGATTACCCGCCGGGCCTTCGCATGTCCGGGCTGCCCCTGCGGGAGGGGGGAATCCCTACCAGCGCCGTCCGGCTGCCGCGACACCCAGAAGCTGGGTGCGGGTGCGTGTCAGCTCCGTCAGCAGCCGGTGTTCCCGTGCCGTGTTCTTGTCCGGATCCCGGCCGTTCACCAGCTGCTGCCGGGTCAGGGCAAGGTTCGTAGCCTCGCGGATGAACGAGCGCATATAGGTCTTGGCACCGAAGGCTCCTGCCCAGTTCAGGGCCTGTCGGCGGCCTCCCGGAGTGGAGAGCAGGTCCACCTCCGCGGGGGTGAACCAGCCGGCGGCCGCGTATTCTCCGAGCCGCTGCCCGGTGAGCCGCCGCTCCTGCCGCCGAAGCCACGTCACCCCGCCCACCGCGAGGGCGAAGAGCGGTACCTGCAGCAGGAAGTAGAAGACGAAGAAGTCATCCGCCACCAGCGCCATCCCGCCGTTCCAGAACATGTGGCCGGCCACCGCCGCGGCGAGCCCGGCGGCGAATCCTCCCACGATGCGCCCGGCACCGGGCCGAGCGACGGCGATGCCGAGGCCCAGCCCAATGGCGGCCGTGAAGAGCACGTGCGCGAAGGGCGACAGGAGCCCGCGCAGCACAAAGACGAAACCCAGCTGCAGCCCCACTCCGCCGGCTTCGAACAGCGCAGCACTGAAGTACAGGATGTTCTCCGTGAATGCGAAGCCGGCGCCGACGACGCCGGCATAGACAATCCCGTCCAGGGGACCGTCAAAGTGGCTGCGGCGCACGAACACCAGCATCAGGACTCCGAGCCCTTTGGCGGTTTCTTCCACCAGCGGCGCCTGGATCACCGTGGTCAGCACGTCTGCGGGCGTCAGCGGCAGCAGCATGACGAGGACCTCGTTGACCGTGCTGCCCAGCAGGAGGGTAATGGCCACAGAAACGCCGGCGCCCCACAGGAAAGCAAAGATGAGGGCTCCGCGGGGCTCGGGCTCCCACCGGTCAATCCAGTGCAGGCCCAGCAGGCAGATGCCCAGGGGGATCAGCGCCAGGATCCCGCACAGGATGAACGCCTCGCTTCCCAGGGCCGCGAAGAGGAACAGTCCCACCAGGACCAGCACTATCCCGGCTGCCGCGATCAGCAGGATGTTCAGCACTCCGGAACCGCCGCGCCCCGCGGCGGGAACGCTGAGTCCGGGCAGCGGTTCGGAGGGCTGCCCGGGCGGAGTGGCAGGACCGTTGCCGGGCATCAGGGTCATGGGCGGGTGCCTGTCATGGACCCAAGAATATACGCGTGAGCTGCTGTGATAGTTTTGAGAAGCATTCAACCTTTAAGTCCGTCCTGTGAGGCGGGGAAGGAGGAAGCAGAATATGGATCTTCGTGATTCCCGGCAGGCGCAGCTGCCTGCCCGCACCGTTCTGACTTCAGCTGATATTGACCGCGTACTGACACGCATCGCCTACGAGATCCTTGAGGCAAACAAGGGCGGCACCGACCTGGTGCTGATGGGCATTCCCCGCCGCGGTTATCCACTGGCCCGCCGGCTCGCCGCCAAGATTGCGGCCGCGGATCCCACCGTCCACGCAGAGGCCATCACCGGACAGCTTGACGTCACTATGTTCCGTGACGACCTGGCACACCAGCCCACCCGGCCCCCGTATCCCACGCAGCTTCCGCCCAGCGGGATTGACGGCAAAGTGGTGGTCCTGGTGGACGACGTCCTCTACTCCGGCCGTACCATCCGTGCAGCACTCGACGCCCTGATCGACCTCGGCCGTCCCCGCGCCGTCCGCCTGGCCGTCCTCGTGGACCGCGGACACCGCGAGCTGCCCATCCGCGCGGACCACGTTGGCAAGAACCTGCCCACCGCCGCCGTGGAAAAGGTCCGGGTGAGGCTGGCAGAGACCGACTCGCCGGCACTGGACGAAGTCGTGATCGAAGGCACTGCATGAAACACCTGCTCTCCACCCTGGACCTCTCCTACCAGGACGCCATCTCCATCCTGGACACTGCGGAGGCCATGGCGGCTGTGGGGGAGCGGGAAGTCAAGAAGCTTCCCGCCCTTCGCGGCCGCACAGTGGTCAACCTCTTCTTCGAGGACTCAACCCGCACCCGCATCTCCTTCGAAGCCGCCGCCAAACGGCTCTCCGCGGACGTCATCAACTTCTCCGCCAAGGGATCATCGGTCTCCAAGGGCGAGTCACTGAAGGACACCGCCCAGACGCTGGCGGCCATCGGTGCCGATGCCGTGGTGATCCGCCACGGAGCCTCGGGCGCCCCGGCGCGCCTGGCCAACTCGGGCTGGATCGACGCGGCTGTCCTCAACGCCGGCGACGGCACCCATGAGCATCCCACCCAGGCGCTGCTGGACGCGTTCACCATGCGGCGGCACTGGGCTCAGCTGCACGGGGTTCCTTCCGCCGGTACGGACCTCAAGGGCATGCACGTGGCGATCGTGGGAGACATCCTGCACTCCCGTGTGGCCCGCTCCGACCTCTGGCTGCTGAAGACCCTCGGCGCGGAAGTAACGCTGGTGGCACCGCCCACGCTGCTGCCCTTCGGCGTCGAATCCTGGCCCTGCAAGGTCAGCTATTCCCTGGATGAAACGCTGGAAACCAAGCCGGACGCCGTCATGATGCTCCGTGTCCAGGCAGAACGCATGCATTCCGCGTTCTTTCCCACGGTGCGGGAATACTCACGCCGATACGGGTTCGACGACGTCCGGCTGGACCGCCTGGACACCCTTGGCATGGACAACACGATCCTGCTGCACCCCGGCCCGATGAACCGCGGCCTCGAAATCTCCTCTCGGGCCGCCGACTCGCCGCGCGCCACCGTCCTGGCCCAGGTCAGCAACGGTGTCTCCGTCCGCATGGCCGCCCTCTAC
Organism: Arthrobacter sp. IK3; assembly: GCF_051337705.1. Lineage (NCBI taxonomy): Bacteria > Bacillati > Actinomycetota > Actinomycetes > Micrococcales > Micrococcaceae > Arthrobacter > Arthrobacter sp. IK3. The sequence continues at coordinate 153,080 of NZ_JBPPSW010000008.1, forward strand.
CTGCTGCTCTCCGGTGAAAGCAGCTCCCAGCGCACACCACAGGAAGTATCTGCCCAGTGACTACAGCAATCCCCGCCAAGCCCGCCCCCGCGGATTCCCCGAAGCTTTCTTCCACCGGAACGTACCTGCTCCGCGGCGCCTCGCTGCTGGGCAAGGAACAGGCCGACCTGCTGATCCGGGACGGCGTCATCGCCGCCGTGGGCCAGGGACTCGACGCGCCCGAAGGCGCACTGACCATCGACGCCCACGGCCTGGTGGCGCTGCCCGGCATGGTGGACCTGCACACCCACCTCCGCGAACCCGGACGGGAGGACGCCGAGACGGTAGAGACCGGAACCCGGGCAGCGGCCCTGGGGGGTTTCACCGCCGTCCACGCCATGGCCAACTCCAATCCGGTGGCGGACACCGCCGGCGTCGTGGAACAGGTCTACAGCCTGGGCCTGAAGTCCGGCTGGGTGGACGTGCGCCCGGTGGGCGCCGTCACCGTGGGCCTGCAGGGCGAGCGGCTGGCCGAGCTTGGTGCCATGGCCGACTCGCGTGCCCGTGTCCGGGTGTTCTCCGACGACGGCATGTGCGTCCATGACCCGGTGCTGATGCGCCGCGCGCTCGAATACGTCAAGGCGTTCGACGGCGTCGTGGCCCAGCACGCACAGGAACCCCGTATGACCGACGGGGCGCAGATGCACGAGGGTGAAGTCAGCGCAGTCCTGGGCCTGCCCGGATGGCCCGCCGTGGCCGAGGAATCAATCATTGCCCGCGACGTGCTCTTGGCCCAGCACACCGGCTCACGGCTGCATGTGTGCCACGTGTCTACCGCCGGGTCCGTGGAGATTATCCGATGGGCCAAGGAGCGCGGCATCAACGTGACCGCCGAGGTCACCCCGCACCACCTGCTGCTCACCGACGAGGCCGTCCGCAGCTACGACCCCGTGTACAAGGTGAACCCGCCGCTGCGCACGGAATCCGACGTCGAGGCCCTGCGCCGCGGGCTTGCCGACGGCACCATCGACATCGTCGGCACCGACCACGCACCGCACCCCAGCGAGCACAAGGAATGCGAGTGGGCGCAGGCTGCGATGGGCATGACCGGACTTGAAACGGCGCTGTCCGTGGTGCAGGCAACCATGATCGAAACCGGACTGATGGACTGGGAAGGCTTCGCACGGGTGACTTCTGCCACTCCGGCCAGGATCGGACGCGTAGCAACACAGGGAAGGCCGCTGGAAACCGGTGAACCGGCAAACGTCATATTGGTAGACCCGGCTGCGCGGCGCACCGTGGACCCCCATAAGATGGCAACCATGGGCAAGAACAGTCCTTATGCAGGGCTGGAACTGCCCGGAATGGTCCGTGCCGCTTTCTTCGCCGGCCACCCCACCGTCCTGGACGGAGCACTAAACGGCCCCCGTGCCGCAGCAGCAGAGGAGACTCCATGGATTGGCTGATCTTCCTCGTCGCGGTCCTGGCCGCCGCCGCCATTGTGCTCACCCTGTTCGCCGTCGGCTGGCGGGGACGCCGCCAGCGCCAGGCGGACATTCCCCGGCCCCGGCCGCTTCCCGAAGACCTGGAGCTGCCCCGGTTCGAGGCTGACGGACAATACGTCGCCACCACTACCGCCGGCGACTGGCTGGACCGCCTTGCGGTCTACGGCATGGGCGTCAAGTCAGTGGCGACCGCCGCGGTCTTCGACGAAGGCCTGCTGTTCGCACGCAAGGGCGCACCGGATGTCTGGATCCCGCGGGAAGACCTGCGCGATGTGCGCCTGGAACGCGGGATGGCAGGAAAATTCGTGGAGAAGGAGGGCCTGGTCATGGTGACCTGGCAGCTCGGACCCAAGCGGGTCGACACCGGGTTCCGCACCCGGGCGGCCGACCACAAGAACCCCCTGGTTTCGGCGATCAAGGCGCTGGGCCCGGAATCAGCAACATCTAGCGAGGAACAACTGTGACAGTGAACCAAACCCCCGCCCCGAGAACAGCTGTCCTCATGCTGGAGGACGGCCGCAGTTTCCGCGGCCGCAGCTACGGAGCCACCGGCACCGCACTGGGAGAGGCTGTCTTCGCCACCGGCATGACCGGCTACCAGGAGACCATTACTGACCCCTCCTACGCCCGGCAGCTGGTTGTCCAGACGGCACCGCACATCGGCAACACCGGCGTGAATACCGACGACGCCGAGTCCCGGCGCATCTGGGTTGCCGGCTACATTGTCCGCGACGCCGCCCGGAAGCCCTCGAACTGGCGCTCCGAGCGGACCCTGGACGAGGACCTCGCAGCCCAGGGCGTGGTTGGCATCTCCGGAGTCGACACCCGTGCCATCACCCGCCACCTGCGCGAGCGAGGTGCCATGAAGGCCGGCATTTTCTCCGGTGAGGCTGCCCTGCGCAGCGACGCCGAGCTGCTCGCTGAAGTCCGCGCGCAGGAGTCAATGGCCGGTTCCCGCCTTGCCGAGGAAGTGAGCATCGAGGCAAGCTACGTCGTCGAGCCCTCCGCGCACGGCTGGGACGGCGAGCCGCTCTTCACCGTGGCCGCCCTGGACCTTGGGATTAAGTCCATGACCCCGGTGCGCTTCGCCGAACGCGGGGTCCGCGTGCACGTGCTGCCCGCCTCGGCCACGCTGGAAGACGTGCGGGCCCTGAACCCTGACGGCGTCTTCATGTCCAACGGCCCCGGCGACCCCGCCACCGCCGACAACCAGGTGAAGCTGCTGCGTGACGTGCTGGACACCGGCACCCCGTTCTTCGGTATCTGCTTCGGCAACCAGATCCTGGGCCGCGCCCTCGGCTTTGGGACCTACAAGCTGCCCTACGGCCACCGCGGCATCAACCAGCCGGTCCTGGACCGCCGCACCGGCAAGGTTGAAATCACCTCCCAGAACCATGGCTTCGCCGTCGACGCACCGCTGGACGGTCCCGTCACCGCTCCCGAAGCGCGCTTCGGCACGGTGGAAGTGAGCCACATCAGCCTCAACGACAACGTGGTGGAAGGCCTCGCCTGCCTGGACATCCCCGCATTCTCCGTCCAGTACCACCCCGAAGCCGCTGCCGGCCCCCACGACTCCGCCTACCTCTTCGACCGCTTCGTCGACCTGATGGCCTCCAGCAAGAACAAGGAATCCCGCTAATGCCCCGCAGAACCGATCTCAAGTCCGTCCTGGTGATCGGCTCCGGCCCGATCGTCATCGGCCAGGCCGCCGAATTCGACTACTCCGGCACGCAGGCACTGCGCGTGCTGAAGGAGGAAGGCCTCCGGGTCATCCTGGTCAACTCCAACCCGGCAACGATCATGACCGACCCGGAGTTCGCCGACGCCACATACGTCGAGCCGATCACTCCGGAGGTGGTCGAGAAGATCATCGCCAAGGAACGCCCCGACGCCGTGCTGCCGACCCTGGGCGGCCAGACCGCGCTGAACACGGCGATCGCCCTGGACAAGAACGGTGTACTGGAGAAGTACAACGTCGAGCTGATCGGTGCCAACATCGAAGCCATCGAGCTCGGCGAAGACCGCGAGAAGTTCAAGGGCGTCGTCGAACGCTGCGGCGCCGAGTCCGCGAAGTCCATCATCGTGCACAGCATGGACGAGGCCTTCGCCGCTGCCGAGGAGCTCGGCTACCCGATGGTGGTCCGCCCGTCCTTCACCATGGGCGGGCTCGGTTCCGGCCTGGCCTACAACGCCGAGGACCTGCGCCGCATCGCCGGTGCGGGCATCCAGTACAGCCCCACCTCCGAGGTGCTGCTCGAAGAGAGCATCCTGGGGTGGAAGGAATACGAACTTGAGATGATGCGGGACAAGAACGACAACGTGGTTGTTGTCTGTTCCATCGAGAACTTCGACCCCGTGGGCGTCCACACCGGCGACTCGATCACCGTGGCCCCGGCGATGACCCTGACGGACCGTGAGTACCAGAAGCTGCGGGACATCGCCATCGCCGTCATCCGCGAGGTTGGCGTTGACACCGGCGGCTGCAACATCCAGTTCGCCATTGAACCGGACACCGGCCGCGTCGTCGTCATTGAAATGAACCCGCGCGTCTCCCGCTCTTCGGCGCTGGCCTCCAAGGCAACCGGATTCGCGATCGCCAAGATCGCCACCAAGCTCTCCCTGGGCTACACGCTGGATGAGATCCCGAACGACATCACCAAGAAGACCCCGGCGTCCTTCGAGCCGACCCTGGACTACGTGGTGGTGAAGGTTCCCCGTTTCGCCTTCGAGAAGTTCCCGGCCGCGGATCCCACCCTGACCACCACCATGAAGTCCGTCGGCGAGGCCATGGCCATTGGCCGCAACTTCACCGAGGCGCTGCAGAAGGCCCTGCGCTCCCTGGAACAGAAGGGCTCGCAGCTCAGCTTCGACCCGGTGGATCCCGCGGATGTTCCGGCTCTCATCGAAGCCGCCAAACGGCCCACCACGGACCGCCTGGCCCAGGTACAGCAGGCACTGCTGGGCGGCGCTACCGCCGAGCAGCTCTTCGAGGCCACCGGAATCGACCCCTGGTACCTGGACCAGCTCGAACTGATCAACGAGGTTGCCGAGGAAATCCGCGGCGCCGCCCAGATCAATGAGGACGTCCTGCGCCTGGCCAAGCGCCACGGCTTCTCCGACGCGCAGATCGGCCGGCTCACCAACCAGCCGGAGCCAGTGGTCCGCGGCGTGCGCCACGTCCTGGGTATCCGCCCGGTCTACAAGACGGTGGACACCTGCGCCGCGGAGTTCGCCGCGTACACCCCCTACCACTACTCCTCCTACGACGAGGAAGACGAGGTGGCGCAGCACGCCAAGCCGTCCGTGATCATCCTCGGCTCCGGGCCGAACCGCATCGGCCAGGGCATCGAGTTCGACTACTCCTGCGTGCACGCCACCATGGCGCTGCGCGAAGCCGGGCACGAGACCGTGATGATCAACTGCAACCCGGAGACCGTGTCCACTGACTACGACATCTCCGACCGCCTCTACTTCGAGCCGCTCACGCTCGAGGACGTGCTGGAAGTCATCCACGCCGAACAGCGCACCGGCGGTGTCCTGGGTGTCTTCGTCCAGCTCGGCGGCCAGACCCCGCTGAAGCTGGCACAGGAACTGGCCGACGCCGGCATCCCGATCCTGGGCACCTCGCCCGAGGCGATCGACCTGGCCGAGCACCGCGGCGCCTTCCAGCGCGTGCTGGACGAGGGCGGGCTGGTGGCCCCGAAGAACGGCACCGCCGTGTCCTTCGAGGACGCCAAGAAGATCGCCGACGAGATCGGCTACCCGGTCCTGGTCCGCCCCTCCTACGTGCTGGGCGGCCGCGGCATGGAAATCGTCTACGACGAGGCGAACCTGTCCCGCTACATCGCCAACGCCACGGAAATTACCCCGGACCACCCCGTCCTGGTTGACCGGTTCCTGGAAGACGCCATCGAAATCGACGTCGACGCGCTCTTCGACGGCACCGACCTGTACGTGGGCGGCATCATGGAGCACATCGAGGAGGCCGGCATCCACTCCGGCGACTCCGCCTGCGTGCTGCCTCCCATCACGCTGGGCACGGACGTCATTGGCCGCGTGGTCGAAGCGACCCGTGCCATCGCCTCCGGCGTGGGCGTGCGCGGCCTGATCAACATCCAGTTCGCCCTCGCCTCGGACGTGCTCTACGTGATCGAAGCCAACCCGCGTGCCTCCCGCACCGTACCGTTCGTTTCCAAGGCAACCGGCGTCCAGCTGGCCAAGGCCGCGGCGCTGATCGGCACCGGCACCACCATTGCCGAACTGCGTGCGGCCGGAAAGCTCAAGGCAGCCGGAGACGGCTCCTCGCTTCCGCTGGATGCGCCGGTGGCCGTGAAGGAAGCCGTGCTGCCGTTCAGCCGCTTCCGCACGCCCGAGGGCACCGTGGTGGATTCGCTCCTCGGCCCGGAAATGCGTTCCACCGGCGAAGTCATGGGCATCGACAAGTACTTCGACACCGCCTTTGCCAAGTCGCAGGCTGCCGCCAACTCGGCGCTGCCCACGGCCGGCAAGATCTTCGTCTCCGTCGCCAACCGGGACAAGCGCTCGATCATCATGCCGGTGAAGCTCATGAGCGACCTCGGCTTCGAGATCCTCTCCACCGGCGGCACGGCAGATGTCCTGCGCCGCAACGGCATCCAGGCCACCACCGTCCGCAAGGTCGCCGAAGGCACCGGACCCGACGGCGAAGGCACCGTGGTGGACCTGATCACCGCCGGTGACATCAACATGGTCATCAACACGCCCTCCGGTGGACAGGCCCGGGGCGACGGCTACGAAATCCGTGCTGCTGCCACCTCGATCGGCTGCCCGGTCATCACCACGGTGTCCGAGTTCACCGCCGCGGTGCAGGCCATCGAAGCGATGCGTTCCTACGAATGGGACGTGTGCTCCCTCCAGGAGTACGCCGCCAGGCTCCAGGCTTCCAGCCTTGCCTGAGCACGGCATTGACGCTGCCCGCAGGCGCGCACCCTTTGGTGCGCGCCTGCGGGCAGCGATGGACACGCGCGGCCCGTTGTGCGCCGGCATCGACCCCCATCCCGGCCTGCTGGCCGCCTGGGGACTGAACGACGACGCCGCCGGGCTCGAACGCTTTTCGCTGACCGTCCTGGAGGCTGTGGGGGAGCAGGCTGCTGCCGTCAAGCCGCAGGTGGCACTCTTTGAACGCCACGGCTCCGCCGGCATGGCCGTGCTTGAACGGCTGCTGGCCGCCTGCACCGAGGCGGACGTCCTCTCCATCGCTGATGCCAAGCGCGGGGACATCGGCTCCACCATGGCCGCTTATGCCGACGCCTGGCTGCGGGACGGATCGCCGCTGGCAGCGGACTCAGTCACCCTGAGCCCCTACCTGGGATATGAATCGCTGCGGCCCGCCATGGACCTCGCTGCCGCGACCGGAAGGGGAGTCTTCGTCCTGGGACTGACCTCCAACCCGGAAGGCGCGTCGGTGCAGCACGTGGGCTCGGACCGTTCGGTGGCAGCCCGGATTGTCGATGCCGCTGCCGCCGAAAATGCAGGGGCCCGGACGCTGGGCTCCACCGGACTGGTAATCGGAGCAACTGTCGGTTCCGCCCTGGCTGACCTGCGCATCGACCTGGCCGCAGCCAACGCGCCCATCCTCGCCCCGGGCCTCGGGGCGCAGGGCGCAACGGGCGAAGACCTGCGGATAACCTTCGGTGCGGCCTACGCGAACGTACTGGCCACCTCCAGCCGGGACATCCTCAAGGCGGGCCCGGACCGCAGCGCACTGCGCGAAGCCGCCGCCCGCACGCTGGACGGCCTTCCGCAGCCATAGTGGAAACCGGTACGTCTTACGTACCGGTTTCCATTGCATTGCCCGCACAGTGCGGATAGGTTCGGACCCTAGCCCAAGAAACCGCAAAGCCGCCGGTCACAACCAGTTTGACGGGCGGTCAGTCTTCGCCCGGGAGAGCCAATTGAACCTCAAACCACTGACTGAAGCCGAGCGCACCAGGGCGCGGGAAAAGGCCACCGCCGCCCGCACTGTGCGGGCGGAGATCAAGTCCAAGATCAAATCCGGTGAACTCTCGGTCGAGGAGGTCATCGTCTCCCGCGCTTCCGAGGAAGCAGTGGGCCGGCTGAAGGTCGTAGACCTGCTGCGCGCACTGCCTGGTGTGGGGGAACGCCGCGCAGCTGGAATAATGGCTACCGTGGGCATTGCCCCCACCCGCCGGGTGCGGGGCCTTGGTGTCCACCAGCGCAAGGCGCTGATCGAATTACTGGAGTCCGACTAAGCCGGCCGCCCCAAGCGGCTGCGGCGGCGTCGGACCTGTTCCCTAAACAAGTGAGGTCTACGTGTCGCAACCGCGGCTGACAGTTCTGGCAGGTCCCACCGCCGTTGGTAAAGGCACGGTGTCCACCTACATCCGGGATAACTATCCCGAGGTCTGGCTCTCGGTGTCCGCTACCACCCGCGCCCCTCGCCCGGGCGAGGAAAACGGCGTGCACTACTTCTTCGTGACGGCCGAGGAGTTCGACGACCTGGTCTCCGAAGGCCAGATGCTCGAGTGGGCCGTGGTGCACGGACACAACCGGTACGGGACGCTGCGCCGCACGGTTGAGGCCGCGATGGCGGAAGGCCGGTCGGTCCTGCTGGAGATTGACCTGCAGGGCGCGCGGCAGGTCAAGGAGTCAATGCCGGAAGCGAATTTCGTCTTCCTGGCACCGCCGTCCTGGGACGAAATGATCCGCCGGCTGGTGGGCCGGGGCACGGAAACACCCGAAGAGCAGCAGCGGCGCCTGGAAACCGCTAAACTGGAACTTGCTGCCGAGCCCGAGTTCGATCACACTGTCATCAATGATGACGTTCAGCGGGCTGCAGCAGAGCTCGTTTCACTCATGGGGATCAGCCCTCGCCAACGCTGAGCTGCTGTTCTTGATCCGCACGAAAACTTTGGAGATCTTTTGTCTACCCAGCCTGAAGGCATCATCAACCCGCCGATCGACGACCTGCTGACGGCCGCTGATTCCAAGTACGCTCTGGTCATCTACGGCGCCAAGCGCGCCCGCCAGATCAACGCCTACTACTCCCAGCTGCACGAAGGCCTGTTCGAGTACGTTGGCCCGCTGGTGGAAACCAAGCTCAACGAAAAGCCGCTGTCCATCGCCCTGCGCGAGATCAACGACGGCATGCTGGTAGTCCGCGCCAACGAAACCGCCGAGTAAGGCACTGATCCACGGCTAGGAGGTAGGACAGGCGTGCGCATTGTCCTGGGGGTGGGCGGCGGTATTGCTGCCTACAAGGCAGCCTTGCTGCTGCGCCTGTTCACCGAAGCCGGCCACAGCGTCCAGGTGGTGCCCACCGAGGCTTCCACCCACTTCGTGGGCATTGCCACCTGGGAAGCACTTTCCGGGCATCCCGTCAGCACCACGGTGTTCGACGCCGTGGATACCGTCAACCACGTCCGGCTCGGCCATGAAGCCGACCTGATCGTGGTGGCACCGGCCACCGCGGACCTGCTGGCCAGGGCCGCTGCCGGCCTGGCCTCCGACCTGCTCACCAACACGCTGCTGATGGCACGCGGACCGGTGTTCTTCGCCCCGGCCATGCATACCGAGATGTGGAACCATGCGGCCACGCAGGCCAACGTCGCCACCCTTCGCTCCCGCGGCGCCGTCGTCATGGACCCCGCTTCCGGCCGCCTGACCGGCAAGGACTCGGGCCCGGGACGGCTTCCGGAGCCGGAAGATATTTTTGCCGCCGCGCTGGCAGCGGCGGGACAAGCTCCCGCCGGATCCGCGCCGGCAGCGGCGGGACAAGCTCCCGCCGGATCCGCGCCGGCAGCGGGCCTGCTCGCGGGCCGCCGGGTCACCGTCACCGCCGGGGGCACCCGGGAACCCCTGGATCCCGTTCGCTTCCTGGGCAACAGGTCATCCGGAAAGCAGGGTGCAGCCATCGCCGCCGCCGCCCTTGCCGAAGGGGCCCAGGTGCGGTTCATCGCGGCCCACCTTGAGGTTCCCCCGCCCCAGGGCGTTGACCTGGTGCAGGTTGAAACTGCCCTGGAACTTCGCGACGCCGTCCACGAGGCGGCGAAGTCCACGGATGTCCTGGTCATGTCCGCCGCCGTGGCGGATTTCCGGCCGGGAGAGAATGCGGACACCAAAATCAAGAAGCGCGACGACGGCGGGGATCCGGTAATCACGCTGGTGCGCAACCCGGACATCCTGGCTGAGACCGTGCAGAACCGCTCCGCTTCCGGATCCGGGCCCTCCCTGATTGTCGGTTTCGCCGCGGAAACAGGCGATGACAGCGGATCCGTCCTCGAATACGGCCGCCGCAAACTCGAGCGGAAGGGCTGCGACCTGCTGGTCCTCAACCAGGTGGGCCGTGCGCTGGTGTTTGGGCAGGACAGCACCGAGGTGAGGATTCTCTCACCGAAGGATGACCCGGCCGCCGAACCGCCTGCCCTCACCGGGAGCAAGGCAGAGATCGCCCGGCATCTCGTCCAGCGGATCGCCGCTGAACTGGCCGGCTCCCCGGCCCTGCACGCCACGTCCTGACCCAGGCGGGGACTGTCCCCGGAACGAAGTAGAGTAAACCCGTGACTTCCAGCAATACGACTGCCCCTGCCGAACCAAGTGCCCTGCGGCTGTTCACCTCCGAGTCGGTGACCGAAGGCCATCCGGACAAGATCTGTGACCAGATCAGTGATGCGATCCTCGACGGCCTGCTCAAGGCGGACCCCGAATCCCGCGTTGCCGTGGAGACGCTTGTGACCACCGGCCTGGTCCACGTTGCCGGCGAGGTTACCACCGAAGGCTATGTGGAAATCCCGCAGCTGGTCCGGGACACCATCCTGGACATCGGCTACGACTCCTCGGCCAACGGCTTCGACGGCGCACGCTGCGGTGTCTCCGTCTCGATCGGCCAGCAGTCACCGGAGATCGCTTCCCGCGTCTTCAACTCGGTGGAGAACCGTTCCGGCGATGCCGTGGACCCCTTGGACGCCCAGGGCGCCGGTGACCAGGGCATCATGTTCGGTTTCGCCAGCGATGAGACCAGTGTCCTGATGCCCACGCCCATCTGGCTGGCGCACCGGCTCTCTGAACGCCTGACCCAGGTGCGCAAGGACGGCACGCTGCCGTACCTGCGTCCGGACGGCAAGACCCAGGTCACCATTGGCTACGACGGCGACCGGCCGGTCTCCGTGGACTCCGTCGTCGTCTCCACCCAGCACGCTGCGGACCTGGACCAGGGCCAGCTGCACCGCGACATGGTTGAGTTCGTGGTCAATCCCGTGCTCGCCGGAACCGAACTGGACACCTCCGGGGTGCGCCACATCATCAACCCGGGCGGTCCGTTTGTCATTGGCGGTCCCGTGGGCGATGCCGGCCTTACCGGCCGCAAGATCATTGTGGACACCTACGGCGGGTTCTCCCGCCACGGCGGGGGTGCCTTCTCCGGCAAGGACCCGAGCAAGGTGGACCGGTCCGCTGCCTACGCCATGCGCTGGGTCGCGAAGAACGTGGTGGCTGCCGGACTTGCACGCCGGGCCGAAATCCAGATTGCCTACGCCATTGGCATGGCCCGCCCGGTTGGCATCTACGTCGAGACGTTCGGCACGGAGACCGTAGACCCGATGCGCATCTCCCAGGCCATCAACGAGGTCTTCGACCTGCGTCCGCTGGGCATTATCAACGCACTGGACCTCAAGCGGCCCATCTACCAGAAGACTGCCGCCCACGGGCACTTCGGCCGTGAGGACGAAGGCTTTACCTGGGAACGCCTCGACAAGGTCGAGGAACTGCGCCGCTGGTTTAACGCCTAGCGCCATGGGGGAGCATCCGCCGCAGCGTGCGCCCCGGGAAGGGCACGCTCCAGCGGAGGAAGCCGTGCAGCTCTCCCTGCTGCACGGCTTTAGTCCGCCCGCAGCGCCGGTCGGGAAGTCCCAGCCGGCACCGGAGCTGCCCATCGCCCGGGTGCTGCTCGACTCCCCGCTGCCGCACCTGGACCGTCCCTTTGATTACCTGGTGCCCGCGGAGCTCAGCGATGCAGCGTCTCCGGGCGTGCGCGTCAAGGTTCGCTTCGGCGGGCAGGAACTCGCCGGTTTCCTGATTGAGCGGCTTGCATCCACGGATACGACCGCCCGGCTGGTGAACCTGGGCAAGGTGGTTTCACCGGTCCCCGTGCTTAGCCCCGAAGTCCTCAGCTTGGCCCAGTCAGTTGCGGCACGCTATGCCGGATCCGTCCACGACGTGCTGAGGGTGGCCGTTCCGCCGCGGGTAGCGCGCGTTGAAAAAGAGTTCGCAGGCCGGGTTCCCGGCGCCGGAGCCGGAACGGGATCCCCAGAAAAACCGGCAGACCGCTCCGGGACGTCCGAGGCTGTTCCCGAACCCACGCAATCGGAGCAAAACCCGTTCCGGCGGTACGCGCACGGCCCGCGTTTCCTGAGCCACCTCGCAGCCGGCCACAGTCCGCGGGCCGTGCTGAGTTCCCTCCGCGGCTACGGTCCCGACGCCTGGCCGCGTGAAATAGCTGCCGCAGTGGAGGCCACCGTGCTCTCCGGCCGTGGCGCCGTCGTAGTTGTACCGGACCAGAAGGACCTGGCGCGTGTGATGGACGCGTTGCAGGAGAGGGTGCCCGCGGACACCGCGGTGCGCCTGACCGGGGAGGACGGTCCCACCCCCAGGTACCGCAGTTTCCTGCAGCTGCTTTACGGCGACGCGTCCGTGGCGGTGGGCACCCGTTCCGCTGCCTACGCGCCGGTGGCAAACCTGGGCCTTGTCTGCATCTGGGATGACGCCGACGACCTGCATGCCGAGCAGCGCGCGCCGTACCAGCATGCCCGCGACGTCCTGCTGCTCCGGGCCGAGGCCGCGGGCGCGGGAATGCTCGTTGCTTCCCATACCCGAAGCACCGAAGCGCAGCGGCTGATCGAGTCCGGCTGGGCGGCTGCCCTGGATGCTGAGCGGGCCCTGGTGCGTGCCTCAACGGCACGGGTGATGAGTACGGCGGACACCTTCAACCTGGAGCGGGACCCGCTGGCCGCCCGGGCCAGGATTCCGCATGCGGCCTGGAAGGCCGCCCAGGACGGACTCAAGCGCGGCCCGGTGCTGGTGCAGGTGGCCCGGACGGGTTTCTCCCCGGCCCTGTCCTGCCAGGACTGCAGGGAGCCGGCCCGCTGCCGGCAGTGCCAGGGGCCGCTGGCGCAGTCCGGACGCAACTCGCCGCCCGCCTGCCGGTGGTGTGCCCGGCCGGAGCCGAGGTGGCACTGTCCGCACTGCGGAAGTTTCCGGCTGCGGGCGTCCACCGCAGGAGCGGGACGGACCGCCGAGGAGCTCGGCCGCGCCTTCCCGTCCGTGACAGTGGTGTCCTCGGCGGGAGACCATATCCGCGCAGAGGTGCCCGATGTGCCCGCACTGGTAGTCGCCACTCCGGGCGCGGAACCCGTGGCGCCGTCGGGCTATGCCGCCGCGCTGCTGCTGGACGGGACCGCCATGCTCTCGCGGCAGTCACTGCGGGCACAGGAAGAAACGCTGCGCCGCTGGCTTACTGCAGCGGCCCTGGTCCGCCCGGCATCGGACGGGGGAGTGGTTGTGGTGACCGCTGACGACACCGCCACCGTGGGCCACCTGCTGCGCTGGGACCCGGCGGGAGCAGCCGAACGCGAACTCGCCCTCCGCCGGGAACTGGGGCTGCCGCCCGCCGTGCGCTACGCGGAGCTGACCGGTTCCCGCGACGGGCTGGACAGTTTCGTGTCCCGGCTCGGCCTGCCCGAAAGCGCCCGGATCGTGGGCCCTGCCCCGGTGGAAGAACCACCAGCTCACGGCGGAGAAACCACCCCGCGCTGGCGTACCCTCTGCTTCTTCCCCTACGGGGATGCGAACGTGATCACGCCGGCGATGCGGTCCGCCAAGGCGGCGCTTTCCGCACGGCGGACGGGTGATCCGGTGTACATTCGGGTTGACGCGCCGGACGGGCTGTAGTTCCGGTTAGGCCGCTTTTCCGGTGCCGGGGGAGTGTTCCACGGGTACCGTGCGCCGGCCGCTGCCGGGCCTGAGCGGCAGGTGCAGGCTCAGGACTCCGTTGGCGTAGTGCGGCGAGACTCCTGACGGATCAACGCTCCCACCCACCGCAATGCGGCGGAAAATAAGTCCGTCTTCCCTCTCACGCACGCTCCAGAGCGTTCCGCTGTCCATCCCGCGCAGGCTGCGGTGGGCCCGGATGAGAAGGAAGTCGCCGTCGAGCTCCACGGAGAGCGATCCGGGGTCTATCCCCGGGAGGTCTGCATTGAGGACAAGGAAACCGCCGTTCCGGTAGAGGTCTGCGGCGGTGCCGCCGCGCGCCTGGCTGCGGGCTTCCAATGCTGCTCTGTGCCGTTCGTGGTCCTGGGGCGGAACCCCCATGGGCATGATGATCATCTCCTGGCAGAAACACATTCCCGTGCTGCAATTCTAGAAGTGGTGCGCCCGGCATTCCGAATCCTCTACAGTGTGGCAATGGCCATAACCCCTGACACCAAGAACTGGACCTGGGTCCTGGACCGGACGTGCCCCGAGTGCGGTTTCACCGCCTCGGAAACCGAGTACGCGGACATTCCGCAGATGCTGCTGGAAAACGCCGAGGCCTGGCAGGACGTCCTGGACCGTCCGGACGCAGCGGTGCGGCCGGATGAGAGCACCTGGTCGCCGCTTGAATACGCGGCTCACGTCCGGGACTTGTGCAACGTGTACCGAATGCGCCTGCTCCTGATGGTGGATACCGACGGCGCGGAGTTCCCGGACTGGGACCAGGACGCCACTGCCGTCGCTGAACGTTACGGCGAGCAGGTCCCGTCCCGGGTTGCCGCAGACCTCCTTGATGAAGCCCAGGCGACGGCGGACGCCTTTGCCGCCGTCGAGGACCAGGACCGCACACGCCGCGGTCTCCGCTCGGACGGCAGTACCTTCACCGTTGAGTCGCTGGCCCGGTACTTCATGCACGACGCCGCCCACCACCTGTGGGACGTCCGGCCCAGGTGAGCCCGGCCCGGATTGGGCGCCGCACTGCGTTCAGGCAGGCATGATAGACAGGTTGCTGATGTTTTGTCTGCGCCCTGCCACCGCGGGGCGCCCGAAAGGAGATCCATGTCGTATCCAGCAGCAAGCCGTGAAATCCAGCTGGCAAGCCGTCCCGAGGGGTGGCCTGCGGAGGAGAACTTCCGGCTCGCAGAAGCCGGTGTTCCCGCACTGGAGGATGGACAGGTCCTGGTGCGCAACACCCTCATGTCGGTGGATCCCTACATGCGCGGGCGGATGAATGACGCGAAGTCCTACGTTCCCCCGTTCCAGGTGGACGCCCCGCTCGAGGGCGGTGCGGTGGGTGAGGTCGTTGAGTCCCGCGCGGGCACCCACAAGCCCGGAGATACCGTCCTCCACAACCTCGGCTGGCGTGACTACGCTGTCCTGGACGCCAAACGGGCCCGAGTTATCGACACCACAATCGCACCGGCCAGCGCCTACCTGGGCGCCATGGGCCTGACGGGCCTCACGGCGTGGGCCGGCCTGACCAAGGTGGCGGATTTCCGTGAAGGCGACGCGGTGTTCGTTTCAGGTGCTGCGGGGGCGGTCGGCTCCATGGCGGGGCAGATCGCCAAGGCACTGGGAGCGCGGCGGATCATCGGCAGCGCGGGGTCGGATGAGAAAGTCCGCCGCCTGCGCGAGCTCGGTTTTGATGCCGCCTTCAACTACCACGACGGCCCGGTGAAGGAGCAGCTCAAGGAAGCCGCCGGTGCGGACGGAATCGACGTTTACTTCGACAACGTCGGCGGGGACCACCTGGAAGCCGCAATCTCCGTGTTGAACAAGTACGGGCGGGTAGCCATGTGCGGTGCCATCTCCGCCTACAACTCCACCGAGCCGCAGAGCGCTCCCCGAAACCTCTTCCAGGCCATCGGCAAGGAACTCACCCTCAAGGGCTTCATTGCCAGCAGCTACAACCAGTACGCCGGTGAATTCGCTTCCCTGATGGCGGGCTGGCTGCAGGACGGCAGTGTCCGCTACGACGAGACGTTCGTCGACGGGCTGGAGAACGCCCCGCAGGCCTTCATCGACCTGATGAAGGGCGCGAACACCGGAAAAATGATCGTCCGGCTGGCCTAGCGCTTCCTTCCGGTCCGGTCCGCGAATGCCTGGGAGGCCTCCGCCGCAGCGCCAAGAAGCTGCTGGGCGGAGGTCTCCCAGTCATATGCTGCGGCCCGGGCCAGTCCTGCCTCTGATGCTTCGCGCCAGCGCTCCGAATCCGAGAGGCTGCGCACCGCGTCGGCAAACCCCTCGGGGCTCTCAGGGTCCACCAGCACGGCAGCACCGCCGGAGACCTCACGGAAGATCGGTGTGTCTGCCGCGATCACCGGGGTGCCTGCCGCCATCGATTCGATGATCGGCAGGCCATAGCCCTCTGCCTTTGAGAGGGAGACCAGCGCGGTGGCACGCCTGAGCAGAGAGTCGTACTCGGCGTCGGAGACCCCATTGTGGAAGACCACCCGCGACGGGTCCGCGCACAGCGCCTCCAGTTCGCTGCGGCGGGCCGGGGAAATCCTGCTGAGCAGGTGCAGCGTGTAGCCGGGCAGGCCGTCCATGCCCCGGACGATCGTTTCCACGTTCTTGTACGGCATGAAGGAACCCATGTAGAGCAGGAACTTCTCCGGCGGCAGCGCTGCATCCCGGGGAACGGTGCCGGGCTGCGGGGCGTTTGACACCATCCGAACCGGGCGCCGCGTCAGCCGGTGCCTGGACATCAGCTCGCGCGTGGTGTCGGAGATGGTGGCAACGACGTCGGCACGGTTCAGCAGCAGGCGCTGGGGCCAGTAGGCCAGATGGTACAGCCGCCACAGCAGGCGCACCGGCAGGGGCAGGAAGCCCGGCGGAGTGGGGTTCTGGTAGTAGATCAGGTCATGCAGGGTCAGGACCAGCGGATACCGGCGTCCCCAGCTGCCCATGGTCTGCATGGGGCAGACGACGGCGTCGGCTCCCAGTTTGTTCACATGCCGCGCCACGAAGAGTTCGGCCGGGGAGAGCGGGGAGTTGATTTTGGTCCACGGGACCTGCGGCAGCAGTGCCAGCTGGCGTTCATCGCTGATCAGCATGCGGACATCCGCGCGGCGGGACACCGCCTCGATGAGGCTGGCTCCGTACCGGCTGATGCCGTCATGCTGGTCAGTGCGGGTGAAGCGGGCATCAAAGACGATCCTCATGCGCTGCGATGCCTCCGGCCCAGGAAATCGGTGATGAGCGCCGCGGCTGAATCCGGCGCTTCGTAGTGCACCAGATGTCCCACCCCTTCAAGGATTTCAAGTTCCGAATCCGGCACCAGGGCCGCGAGCCGGCGCTGGGCCGGCACCGAGCCAATGTCATCCCGGTCAGCGGCGATCAGCAGCACCGGCATGCGCAGGTGGGGCGTAAAGTCCCGGACAGTCTCGGAAATGGACGACCGGAACGCGTCCAGCACCACCGTCCGTGAGGCGAAGGCGCTGAAATACGCATCATGCTGGCCATGGATCCAGCGCCGCAGGCCCGGGTTCCGGGTCTTGGCCATGAGCATGCTCATCGCGCGGACGATTCCCGGGTTGGCCAGCAGCGCCCGTCCGGGTTTCTCAGGCAGCCTGGCTGCGGCGAGGTAGTACAGTTCCGCAAGTTTGCTGGTGAAGCCCTTGGGGCCCTCAAGGGCCGGCTCGCTGATCGGGTTGATAAGGATGAGTTCGCTCAGAAGCTCCGGATGCGCTGCAGCCGTGCGCGCGGCAATGATGGAGCCGAACGAGTGGCCCAGCAGGACCGTGTCCGGTCCCAGGCCCATGACATCGAAGCCGGCGCGGACGAAATCCGCGTAGGCCGCGGCGTCGTGCGTTCCTGGAAGGGCGGCGCCCTGTCCGAACCCGGGCAGGTCCGGAAGGATCACCCGGTGGCCGGGCAGCGCCTCCACCAGCCGCAGCAGCCCGTGATGGTCCCCGCGGAAGCCATGGACCATAAAGATGTCCGGGCCTGCGGTTTCCGGGTCCGCTGCGGGGAAGTCCCAAAAACGCTGGGGAGTTCCCTGCACGGCGACGGTTCGGACCGTAGCCCGGCGCTGGAACGGCGCCGGGGCACCGGATGCCGCGGCAGGGCGGCGCCGCAGCAGCATCAGTTCACCTCGCTGGGGTTTGACCCCGTACGGCGTCCGCTGTCCATACCGTCCAGCGCTGCCATCTGACCTGCGTCAAGTTCGAAGGAAAAAATGTCGAGGTTCTCCGCTATCCGCTCCTCGCTGCTGGCCTTGGGTATCACGGTGTGCCCGGACTGCACATGCCAGCGCAGCACTACCTGGGCAGGCGAGCGCCCTGTATCTGACGCGATCCGGCGCACCAGTGGATCTTCGAGAAGGGCTCCGCGCCCCAGCGGGCTCCAGGCGACGGTGCGGATGCCGTTGGCCTTCTGGAAGGCCCGCAGTTCACGCTGGGCCAGCCAGGGATGGAGTTCCACCTGGTTGACGGCAGGCACCACGGAGGTGCCGTCCAGCAATTCTTCGAGGTGTTCACGGTTGAAGTTGGAGACACCGATCGCCCGGATCCGGCCTTCGGCGTACAGCTTCTCGAGTGCCTTGTACGTCTCCACAAAGAGCCCCCGCTCCGGGCACGGCCAGTGGATCAGGTACAGGTCCAGGTAGTCGAACCCGAGTTTCTGCAGTGAAACGTCAAAGGCGCGAAGGGTGGACTCGTAGCCGTGGTCCGTGTTCCACACCTTGGACGTGACGAAGAGATCTTCGCGGACCACATGTCCCGCGTCCGTGAAGTTCCGGACAGCACGGCCGACTCCCTCTTCGTTTCCGTACAGTGCCGCGGTGTCGATGTGGCGGTAGCCGAGGGACAGGGCGGCGCTGACCAGGGGCGCCGCGTCCTGCGCCGGAACCTTGTAGGTCCCATAGCCCGCCTGGTCCATGAGTACGCCGTTGTTCAAAGTCAGTTTTGGTGCCGGATCCATGGTGCAACTCTACCGAGGCGCACCCGACGTGCGCTCCTGCCGTGCCGCGTGTACCGTGAGGAGCCCGTAAAGGCCTGCTGACAAGCAGTTTCCCCCAAGCCATGGCGTTTCTGGAAAAAGCTTGATTGCATAGGGCCTTACAGTGCGCCGACAGGCTGCGGCAGGTGAAAATGCCCCGTTCCACGCCGGTGCCCGTGGCGGGACCTGCATCCCTGTTTACCCCCAACAAAATGGCACTACTAAAGGATCGGAGTAGTCGATGGTGACACTTGGAGAGGTTTTCGTCAGCGAAATGCTGGGTACAGCAGCGCTGATAGTCCTGGGCTGTGGTGTAGTTGCCAACGTTGCCCTGGGCAAGACCAAAGGCAATGGCGGCGGCTTCCTGATGGTCAACTGGGGATGGGGCCTCGGCGTATTCGCCGGTGTCTACCTCTCCGTGATGTCCGGCGCGCACATCAACCCCGCCGTGACGGTTGGCGTCATCACCGGCGGGGCGGAAGAATTCGTACCCGGTGTGGCAGTGACCATCGGATCCACCCTCACGTACTTCGGCGGGCAGATGCTTGGGGCCATCATTGGCGCCTTTGTCGCCTGGCTCGCCTACAAGAAGCAGTTCGACGATGAGCAGGATCCGGCCAACATCCTGGGTGTGTTCTCCACCGGTCCGGCCATCCGTTCCTACGGCTGGAACGTGGTCACCGAGGTAGTGGGCACCTTCATGCTCGTGTTCGTGATTGTCGCCTTCGCCGGAACTCCTTCCGGGCTTGGGCCGCTGGCCGTCGCCCTGCTGGTTGTCGGCATTGGCGCATCCCTCGGCGGACCCACCGGGTACGCCATCAACCCGGCCCGTGACCTCGGCCCCCGCATTGTCCACGCGCTGCTGCCCATCCGGAACAAGGGCAACAGCGACTGGGCGTACTCCTGGGTTCCGGTTGTTGGCCCCCTGCTCGGCGGGGCGCTGGGCGGCTGGGCCGGCGGCATCATCCCGCTCCCGGAAATCATCTAGCACTTCCACGTCCGCAAGCCCCAAGACCTCAAAGGAGAGACCCACGTGACCGACAGCAAGCAGCAGTACGTGATCGCAATCGACCAGGGCACCACCAGCAGCCGGGCCATAGTCTTCGACCACGACGGCAAGATCGTTTCAACCGGGCAGAAGGAACACGAGCAGATTTTCCCGCGGGCCGGCTGGGTGGAGCACGATCCGATGGAGATCTGGACCAACGTCCGCGAGGTTGTTGGCACCGCACTGTCCAAGGCAAACCTGACGCGGCATGACATCGCCGCCGTCGGCATCACCAACCAGCGCGAGACCGCAGTGGTGTGGGACCGGAACACCGGCAAACCTATCTACAACGCCATTGTCTGGCAGGACACCCGCACCCAGCCGATCGTGGACGAACTGGCCAAGGACGGCGGCCTGGAGCGGTTCAAGGACAAGGTGGGACTGCCGCTGGCCACCTACTTCTCCGGAACCAAGATCAAGTGGATCCTGGACAACGTGGAAGGCGCGCGCGAAAAGGCGGAAAACGGCGACCTCATGTTCGGCAACACGGACTCATGGGTGACCTGGAACCTGACCGGCGGCACGGACGGCGGCGCGCACATCACCGACGTCTCCAACGCTTCCCGGACCATGTTCATGGACCTGGACACCCTCACCTGGGACCAGTCGATCCTGGATGTCTTTGGTGTCCCCGCGTCGATGCTGCCGGAGATCCGTTCCTCCTCCGAGGTCTACGGGACGGTCCACGGCTCGCAGCTGCTGCGCGAGACTCCCGTGGCCGGCATCCTGGGTGACCAGCAGGCCGCCACCTTCGGGCAGGCTGCGTTCGGGGTCGGCGACGCCAAGAACACCTACGGAACCGGCAACTTCCTCATCTTCAACACCGGTGAGGAAAAGGTCATGTCCGAGAACGGGCTGCTCACCACTGTTGCCTACAAGATTGGCGATGCCGCGCCCGTGTACGCCCTGGAAGGCTCCATCGCCGTCACCGGTTCGCTGGTGCAGTGGCTGCGGGACAACCTCGGCATCATCAACAGCGCCCCGGAAATCGAGGAGCTGGCCAGTGCCGTGGAAGACAACGGCGGCGTGTACATCGTCCCGGCGTTCTCCGGCCTGTTCGCACCGCACTGGCGCTCCGATGCCCGCGGCGTGATCGTGGGCCTCACGCGGTTCGTGAACAAGAACCACATTGCCCGCGCCGCGCTCGAATCAACTGCCTTCCAGACCCGTGAAGTCCTGGACGCGGTGAACGCGGATTCCGGCGTTCCGCTCACGGAGCTGCGGGTTGACGGCGGCATGGTTGCCAATGATGCCCTCATGCAGTTCCAGGCAGACATCCTCGGCGTGGACGTGGTCCGTCCGGAGGTCGTGGAGACGACGGCCCTGGGTGCTGCCTACGCGGCGGGGCTCGCCGTCGGCTTCTGGAACTCCACGGACGAAGTGGCAGCCAACTGGAACGAGGGAAAGCGCTGGACCCCGAACATGGACCAGGCCGAGCGTGAGCGGCAGATGCGCCTCTGGAGCAAGGCCGTGACGCGCACCTTCGACTGGGTGGACGAGGACGTTCTGTAACCACGGCACCAAGCGTCCGAACCGGCAAAGCCGCTCCCGGGTCCGGGAGCGGCTTTTTCGGTGCCTGACCCCTGCGTGTTGTGTTTGACCTGCACGAATACTGGCCGGTAACGTGCTGGCAGCATCAATGGTGATGCCCATCACACAGAAGCGGGTCCTCGTGGCAGCAACAGCAGATACAAGCACGGCCGGCGCTGGCAGGGACGCGCTGCCGGTAGCGGTGATCGGTGCCGGTCCAAGCGGGCTGGCGGCCATGCGGGCCGTCTCCAAACGCGGACTAGACGTCGTGGGTTTCGAAGCGCACAACGACGTCGGCGGGTTGTGGAATATCGCCAACCCGGACAGCACTGTTTACGAGTCCGCGCACCTCATCTCGTCGCGTACCACCACGGAGTTTGCCGAGTTTCCCATGCCCGGGGGCACACCGGACTATCCGGGACACCGGCACCTGCTCCGGTACTTCCGGAACTATGCCGGACACTTTGGGCTGACCGGGCGGATTCGGTTTGGCACGCGGGTAACCGCCGCGGTCCCAACGGACGACGGCGGATGGCAGCTCAGCTGGCAGGGACCCGACGGTGCGGGCAGTGGACGGTTTGGCGCCGTCGTGGTGGCATCGGGAACCCTGCACACCCCGTACCTTCCCTCATTTGCGGGGGAGTTTACCGGAGAGATCAGGCACTCGGCCCGGTACAAGGACGCAGCGGAACTGGCGGGGAAACGGGTACTCATCGTAGGTGCCGGTAACAGCGGCTGCGACATAGCGGTTGACGCCGTGCACCACGCGGCGGCCGTGGACATCAGCGTGCGCCGCGGATACTACTTCGTGCCGAAGTATGTTTTCGGCCGGCCCACGGACACCCTGAACCAGGGCAAACCCCTGCCCCGGCCGCTGAAGCAGTTCCTGGACAAGCGGCTGCTGCGCATGTTTACCGGGGACCCGGCACGTTTCGGCTTCCCGAAACCCGACTACCGGATCTACGAGTCCCATCCGGTGGTTAACTCGCTCATCCTGCACCACCTCGGCCACGGCGACCTGTCCGTGAAACCGGACATTGAGCGGCTGGAAGGTTCCACCGTCCATTTTCGGGACGGGACGCAGGGGCAGTATGACCTCCTGCTGTGCGCCACCGGCTATGTGCTCAGCTATCCGTTCCTTTCCCGGGACCTGCTCGGCTGGGCGGGAGCTTCGCCGCAGCTTTACCTGAACATCTTCAGCCGGCAGGCGAGGAACCTGATGGTGGTGGGGATGGTGGAAGCATCCGGGCTGGGCTGGGAAGGCAGATACCGCCAGGCTGAGCTGGTGGCCGCCTACCTCGCCGCACAGCAGGACAATCCAACCGCGGCTGCCGCCTTCGACGCCGCCGTGCGGGGACCGTCTCCGGATGTCACCGGCGGTTACCGGTACCTGGGGTTGGACCGGATGAGCTACTACGTGAACAAGGACGCCTACCGGGCTGAGCTGGATGCCCACCTCTCCCGGTTTGCGGGCACTTCCGCCCACGCTGACCGGGCGCCGGTGGAGGTGCAGCAGTGATGTCCATTGACGACGTCGTTCTCAATTTCTCGCCCGGCTCACTGGTGATCCTCAATATTGTCCTCGCCGTCATCATCCTGGGCATCGCCCTGGAAGTGCGGCCGGCGGATTTCCGCACCGTGGCACGGAGCCCCTCAGCGATTCTGCTGGGGATTGGCGCGCAGTACGTGCTTCTGCCCGCGGTGACCGTGGGTATTGCACTGGCACTGCAGGTCCCCGCCTCAATCGCCCTGGGAATGATCCTGGTGGCCTGCTGTCCGCCGGGCGGAATCTCGAACGTGCTGACCCATCGGGCGCACGGCGATGTTGCGCTCTCCGCCTCCATGACTGCCGTGTCCAACCTCGTAGCGATCATCGTCATGCCGCTCAACGTGGCGTTCTGGGCTGCGCTGAGCCCGTCCACGAACTCGCTCATGCGCGACTTTTCGCTGGACCGCGGCGGCATGCTGGTTCAGGTGCTGTTGATTATCGGCCTGCCGTTCGCGCTGGGCATGCCGCTGGCCCGGCGTTACCCCGCGCTCACGGACAGGCTGCGGCCGTGGGTGCAGCGGATCGGGCTGATAGCCCTGCTGGCGTTCATCGTGGCTGGCACCGCCAGCAACCTGGAGCCGCTGAAGGAGCATCTGGGAACCATCTTCCTGGTGGTTGCGCTGCACGACGCCGTGGCCCTGGCAGTGGGGTACTGGGCGGCCGCCGCCGTTCGGCTGGACGAAGCCAGCCGGCGCGCCGTCACCTTTGAAGTGGGAGCCCGGAACACCGGGCTGGGCCTGGGGCTGACCCTGACGTTCTTCTCGGGGCTGGGCGGGATGGCCATGGTTGCCGCCTGGTGGGGGATCTGGGACATCCTGGCCGGACTGGCACTGGCTGCGTGGTGGCGCCGGCGGGATGCCCGGAAGGCCGCAGCGTCGCAGGAGGCCGCGCTGTGACCCGGGTCTGCGTGACCGGAGGCAACGGGTTCCTCGGAAGCGCCGTCGTATCCCGCCTGGCCGCGGACCCCGGCGTCAGCTACGTCCTGAGCCTGGACCTGCGGGAGCCTGACCCCGAGCGGGAGATTGACGGCGTCGAATACGCGCTGGGGGACATCAACGCACCGTATCTGGACACTCTGCTGGCGGATCACCGCATAGACACGGTGGTGCATCTGGCGGCGATCGTGAATCCCGGCCGGGACACCACCAGGGAACAGGAGTACCAGGTGGATGTCATCGGTTCGAGGAACGTGCTCTCCGCATGCGTCCGGTCCGGGGTGAAGCACGTGGTTATCTCATCCTCCGGAGCCGCCTACGGCTACCACCCGGATAACGCGCCCTGGCTCAAAGAGACCGACCCCCTGCGCGGCAACGACGAGTTCGCCTATTCCCGGCACAAGCGGCTGGTCGAAGAGGAACTGGCCAGGCTGCGCACCGAGCACCCGGAACTGCGGCAGACCATTTTCCGCATCGGCACCATCCTGGGGGCACGGGTGCGGAACCAGATCACTGCCCTCTTCGACGCCCGGCGGCTGCTGCGGGTGGCCGGGAGCGAGTCACCGTTTGTCTTTATCTGGGACCAGGATGTGGCTGATGCCATGGCCCAGGCCGTGGTGACCGGGCGCACCGGAGTCTTCAACGTAGCCGGTGACGGAGCCCTGACGGTCCGCGAGATCGCGGCGCTGACGGGCAAACGGACAATCACGGTACCTGCTCCGCTCCTCGCGGCGGCACTGTGGGCGGGACAGAAGCTCGGGCTGACGGTGCATGGACCGGAGCAGCTGCGGTTTCTGCGCTACCGGCCGGTGCTGGACAACACGGCACTCAAGGAAGAATTCGGGTTTACGCCCAGCCGTACCAGCCGGGAAGCGTTCCTCGAGTTCCGGAAGGCAAGGGACGCTGAACGCGTCCGGCAGGGATGACGACGCCGCTGCCGGCCGGGCGCTCCGGGCGCCTGCGGCCGGCAGCGGCACGTGACAACCCCGCGGCGGGCACCGCCGTCGGGCGCTGCCTGTTGTAAAGTGGAGAAATGACCGCTTTGCTCAACCTTAGATAGCCGCGTTTGCAGACAAACGCGGCAGCCCCTTGCATCTGACGAGGGGCTTTTGTGTGTCTGGGGAAGAGTTCTAAGCGCACGCGGAGCCGGCGGCATGCCGGAGGCCGCGCATCACCAGGATTTCTTGAGGACAGAGGCGAAGCATAGTGAGCACGCAGTCACAGACTGACCAGTCGGAAGAGGCCGTATACAGTTTCGCGGCCATGGAGAAGAAGTGGCCGGCTGTCTGGGACGACCTTGGCGTTTTCACCCCGGCCGACGACGGCTCGAAGGAACGCCGCTACGTCCTGGACATGTTCCCCTACCCGTCCGGTGACCTGCACATGGGCCACGCTGAAGCGTTCGCGATGGGCGACGTCGTTGCCCGGTACTGGCGCCAGCTCGGCTTTGACGTGCTGCACCCGATCGGCTGGGACTCCTTCGGCCTGCCCGCCGAAAACGCCGCGATCAAGCACAACGCCCACCCCAGCGAGTGGACCTACCGCAACATCGACACCCAGGCCGGTTCCTTCAAGCGGTATGCCATCAGCGTTGACTGGTCCCGCCGCCTGCACACCTCCGACCCTGAGTACTACCGCTGGACCCAGTGGCTGTTCACCCGTTTCTACGACCGCGGGCTTGCCTACCGCAAGAACTCCCCGGTCAACTGGTGCCCGAAGGACCAGACCGTGCTGGCCAACGAGCAGGTTGTCAACGGCGCCTGCGAACGCTGCGGCACCCAGGTCACCAAGAAGGCCCTGAACCAGTGGTACTTCAAGATCACCGACTACGCTGACCGGCTGCTGGATGACATGGACCAGCTGAAGGGCCACTGGCCGGAGCGCGTGCTGGCCATGCAGAAGAACTGGATCGGCCGCTCCGAGGGCGCCCACGTCCGGTTCGCCATCGAGGCCGCCGGCAACAAGCCCGAGGAACAGGTCACCGTCTTCACCACCCGCCCGGACACCCTGTACGGAGCAACGTTCTTCGTGGTGGCCGCGGATGCACCGCTGGCCCTGGACCTGGTGGACGACGAGCACCGCGACGCACTCCTGCAGTACCGCGAGGACGTCAAGGCGCTCTCGGATATCGAACGCCAGGCCACGGACCGCACCAAGACCGGTGTCTTCACCGGCCGTTACGCGGTCAACCCGCTCAACGGCGAGAAGCTGCCGGTCTGGGCAGCCGACTACGTGCTGGCCGACTACGGGACCGGCGCCATCATGGCCGTGCCCGCGCACGACCAGCGGGACCTGGACTTTGCCCGCACCTTCGACCTGCCCGTCCGCGCGGTACTGGACACCGGCGAAGAGGACCCGTCAGTTTCCGGCACCGCCACCACCGGCGAAGGAACCCTGGTGAACTCCGGTGAGCTCAGCGGCCTGCCGAAGTCCGAGGCCATTCCCGCAGCTGTCCGCATCCTGGAGGAAAAGGGCACGGGCGAGAAGTTCGTGAACTTCCGCCTGCGGGACTGGCTGCTCTCCCGCCAGCGTTTCTGGGGCACCCCGATCCCCATCATCCACTGCGAAGAGTGCGGCGAAGTTCCGGTTCCCGATGACCAGCTGCCGGTCACCCTGCCCACCGGGCTGAAGGGTGAGGCCCTGGCCCCGAAGGGCACGTCCCCGCTGGCCTCGGTGGAAGAGTGGGTCAACGTTCCCTGCCCGTCCTGCGACGGTCCGGCCAAGCGTGACACGGACACCATGGACACCTTCGTGGACTCCTCCTGGTACTTCATGCGCTTCGTTTCGCCGCACTTCACCGAGGGTCCGTTCGACCCGGAGGCAGTCCGGAACTGGATGCCCGTTGGCCAGTACGTTGGCGGCGTCGAGCACGCGATCCTGCACCTGCTCTACTCCCGGTTCTTCACCAAGGTGGTCAAGGACATGGGCCTGATCGAGGCCGATGAGCCGTTCAGCGCACTGCTGAACCAGGGCCAAGTCCTCAATGGCGGCAAGGCAATGTCCAAGTCGCTGGGCAACGGCGTGGACCTGGGGGAGCAGCTGGACAAGTACGGCGTCGACGCCGTGCGCCTCACCATGGTCTTCGCCTCCCCGCCGGAAGACGACGTGGACTGGGCGGATGTCTCGCCGTCGGGCTCCGCCAAGTTCCTGGCCCGCGCCTGGCGCCTCGGCCAGGACGTAGCCTCCGAACCGGGCGCCGACGCCGCCGCGGGGGACAAGAAGCTGCGTTCAGTAACGCACCGCACCATTGCCGACGCCGCTGAACTGCTGGATGCCGGCAAGTTCAACGTGGTGATCGCCAAGCTGATGGAACTGGTCAACGCCACCCGCAAGACCATTGACTCCGGCGCCGGTGCAGCGGACCCGGCAGTCCGCGAAGCAGCCGAAACCGTGGCCGTGATCCTCAGCCTCTTCGCCCCGTACACGGCCGAAGATCTCTGGAATGCGCTGGGCCACCCGGCCTCGGTTGCCAACGCAGGCTGGCCGGCGGTTGATCCGTCGCTCCTGGTCCAGGACACCGTCACCGCGATTGTCCAGGTCAAGGGCAAGGTCCGCGACCGCCTGGAAGTTCCGGCAGACATCACCGAAGACGCACTGCGCGAACTGGCGCTGGCTTCGGAGCAGGTGCAGAAGACGCTCGACGGCGCCGGCATTCGCACCATCATTGTGAAGGCACCCAAGCTCGTGAACATCGTGCCTGCCTAAACATGATGGACTGGGCGGCGCTGCGCGGACGGTGGTTCCGTTCCCGGGAAACCGGGGGCGCTGAGCCGGCATCCCGTCCGCGCATCGCCGTCGTCACCGACTCATCCTGCTCCCTGCCCGAACAGTGGACGGAAACGCCTGCGCTGGCGTCGCTGGTGCGGGTTGTTTCCATGCCGGTGATGATCGGGGACCAGATCTACGGCGAGGGCACCGACAAGATGATCGGCGCCCTCGCACTGGCCCTTGCGCAGGGCCAGGAAGTCCGCACCTCCCGGCCGGCTCCCGGAGCGTTCGAGGCTGTCTACGCCGAGCTGGCGGCCGCCGGGTTCGAAGCGGTGGTGTCGGTTCATCTGTCCTCCCGGCTCTCCGGAACCGTTGACTCCGCCCGCCTGGCAGCCCGCTCGGCAGCCATACCCGTCCAGGTGGTGGATACGGCGTCCGTAGCCATGGGGCTCGGTTATGCGGTGCAGGCTGCCGCCCGCGAGGCCCTGGACGGAGCGGGAGCGGACGACGTCGCTGCTGCCGCCCGCGCCAGTGCCGCGGCCGCCCACATCCTCTTCTACGTCCCCAGCCTCGATCAGCTGCGCCGCGGGGGCCGGATCGGTGCTGCCGCCGGCTGGTTCGGAACGCTCTTTGCGGTCAAGCCCATCCTCGCCATCCGGGACGGACTGGTTGTTCCCCTGGAACGCGTCCGAACCGCGCCGAAGGCCCTCGCCCGGCTCCAGGAGCTCTCCCGCGAAGAACTGGCCCGGCGGTCCGGGCCGGTGCGCGTTGCGGTGCACCACTTCGGCAACGAAGCTGAAGCCGAACGTTTGGCCGCCGCCGTGATCCATGAAGTGCCCGACGCTGAAGTGATGCTCTGTCCGCTGCCTGCCGTGCTCGCCGCGCACGCCGGTCTGGGCGTGCTGGCCGTTGCCATTGCACCGAGCAAGCCAGCCGGACCGGCGCTGGGCGCCGGGACCGGCACGGGTCCTGCTGCCGTCCGGGCACCGGGTATCCCCGGCAACATCCGGGGTACCGGACCGGCCGGAGGCTCGGGCCCTGCCGGCGCTGCCGGCCCGGGCGGAGATGCTGGCGCAGGTGAAGAGGCTGCTCCCGGTGGACGCGTGGGGGGACCCGGCACCGACGGCCAGCCGCCAAACTCCCTCGCGGACCCTGACCGGGACATCGACTAACCCGGGCCAAGTCTTCCTGCACAACACGGCAGCTCAGCCCGGCGCTTCACATCGTTCGCGAACGGGAATCCGCGCTTCCGGCCCGGTTGTAGGCTCCCCATCATGGCCAATCACCGCTGGGATACAGAACCACCCGCCGCGCTGCCGTCCCGGCTTGCTGTGCGTCGTCTGGCCGCGGGGCAGCCGAACCGCCAACAGCGGTCACGATCGCCGTATCAAGACGACTTCCTGGGCTCCCGGGAGGAGGACGCCTGGGCGCTCCCCGGACGGGACGGCTCCGCTGCCCATGTTGGCGATGCCGGTGCTGCGGGAGCCGAACCTGGCGACGAGAGCTTTGACGACGGCTTCGACGACGCCGGGCGTCCGGAAGCCCGGCGGCGGTGGGGCTTCCCGCTGCGTGCCGGAATACTGGCAGCCTGTCTTATGCTTGCAGCCGCTGTTGCCGTGCCGCTGCTGCGCGACCGGGGGCCGGTGCTCGCCGTGGAACTGGACTCCAGTCCGGAAGCGGAAGCCACGGCGGAGGGGGCACCGGCCGGGAGCGGGCATCCGGACAACGAAGCGTCCCCAACGGCGGTAGAACCTACCGCAGCCGGGAACCCGGGATCGCCGGAGGAGCGGGCCGGCGCTAACGGGCTCCACGCGGGAGCGGCAGGCGGCGAGCTTGTGGTGCACGTTGCCGGAGCCGTCGCAGCACCCGGACTGGTGCGCATCCCGGCGGGCGCCCGCGTTGCAGACGCCGTCTCCGGCGCCGGAGGGGCCACGGGCGAGGCCGACCTCACCCGGGTGAACCTCGCCGCGCCCATGACGGACGGATCAATGGTCGTGATCCCGGCGAAAGGTGATCCGGCTGTCCCGCTGGGTCCTTCAGGCGCGGTGGGCGCGGAACAGCCCGCCGGAAGTGCCGGGAGTTCAGCGGCGGGAACCAGTGGCGGGGAAACAGCGGTAAACCTGAACACCGCCGGTGAGACGGAGCTTCAAACCCTGCCGCGGGTCGGTCCCGTGCTGGCGGCCAGGATCGTTGCCTGGCGTGCTGAGCACGGTCCGTTCCAGCGGCCTGAGGACCTGGATGCCGTGCCGGGAATCGGGGAGGCCATGCTGGCTGCCCTTCTGCCGCTGGTAGCGGTATGACCCCGGTACTCGTGCATCCGGTCCACCGGCGGGTGCCTGGCTGCTGCCGTTCCCACCGCCCGTTCCGTGACCGGGAACAGGCGAATGGGACGTAAGAGCCGGTGGGAACGCTACACCGCGGCTGCCGTCGCCGGGAGAGCGGCCGGCACCCGCCGTCCGCCAGTCGCCGAGAAGGCTCAGCCGGCCGCCCGGCGTTACAGCGCCTTCTTAGGGCGTGCCCGGTTCCTCCCCGGCCGCCAATGGCCCGCCGGGGCAGCCCGGAACACCAGTGCCGGACCTGATGCCAGGACCGTACCTGCCACCAGGAGGGTCTACGGGACCCGGACCGGGCCCGCGGGTGGCACGGGAATTCGCCCGCATCACGAGTTACGCCTGGTTCCCGTGGCTGTCTGTGCCTGGGCCACCGCCGCCGCGGCGGTACGCCTTCCAGGGCCGGTCACCCTGCTGGCTGCTGCAGCCGGAGGTGCGCTGCTTCTGCTCCTCCTCGTGGTATCGCCGTGGAAGCGTCAATCCCGGTATGGCCGCTCGCTGGCGGCGGCACTGGCACCCCTGGCCGTGCTGGCGCTGGTGGCAAGTTCGGCCGGCTCAGCAGTGGTGTCCCGGCACTCCGGTCCCGCCGGGGCAGCTGTCACCTCCAGCGCTTCCATCACGGGAGAACTGGTGGCCCGCAGTGATGCCCGCCCGGCCGCTGCGGACCGGTTCAGCGGCAAGCCACGGTACCTCCTGGAAGCAGAGCTGAACAGTTTCACCTGGGCAGGTGAACGTTCACCAGCCAACCTGCCGGTCCTGGTAATTGGCGGGGAAGCGTACGCCGGTATCCATCTGGGTGACAGGTTCAGCACCGCAGGAACCCTTAGCGCGTCCGCTCCCGGGGACCGCAGCGCCGCTGTCCTTCGTGTTTCCCGTCCACCGGCTGTCCAATCAGCAGGCGGGCTGCTGGCGCTTGCCACCGATCTGCGGACGGGCTTTGCCAGCCGCGCCGAGGCCATCGGGAACCGGGACGCAGCTGGACTGCTCCCCGGCATGGTCCTGGGAGACAGGTCGGCCGCCCCGGAGGACCTGACCAAGGCTATGCAGGACACCGGGCTCACCCACTTGACTGCGGTATCCGGCGCCAACTGCAGTTACCTCCTCGCCTTCGTGTTCCTCGTTGCCCGCCTCTTCCGGGCCCCCCGGGCAGCCGCGGCAGTGGTGGCCGTTGTGGTGCTGGCCGGTTTTGTCCTGGTGGTCCGGCCGGACGCAAGCGTGCTGCGGGCGGCGGTCATGGGATCGATCGGTACTGCCGCAGTGCTCACCGGACGGGGGAAGGTGCCTGCAGCACTCCTGTGCCTGTGCGCAGTGATTCTTCTTGTCGCGGATCCCTGGCTCAGTGGCAGCTACGCCTTCATTCTGTCGGTGTCGGCGACGGCTGGACTGATCTTCCTGGGGCCGCGGCTGACTGCGGGCCTGGGCCGTTTCCTCCCGCAGCCGCTGGCCGTACTCACCGCCGTTCCCCTCGCGGCGCAGGTTGCCTGCTCTCCGGTGCTTATCCTGCTGCAGCCGAACCTGCCCGCTTACTCCCTGCCGGCCAACATAGCTGCGGCGCCTGCCGTTCCCTTTGTCACCATCGCCGGCATGGCAGCGGCAGTGCTCGGGCAGGTGGCACCGGCGCTGGCCTTACCCCTGATGCTTTCCGCCGGCGTGGGTGCCGGATGGGTGGCAGGTGTTGCTCGGTTCTTTGCCGACGCGCCGGGAGCACTGCTGCCCTGGCTTCCGGGTCCAGCGGGTGCAGCCGCCATGGCGGCTGCCGCGGCTCTGCTGACGCTCGGCGTGATGCGGCTGGGGCGTGTGAAGGGCTCTGGGGGTGCAACCGCGCCCACCCACGGGCAGGGACACCGTCAGATTCGCTCTCTGAGGACACATCCCGCCGCCCGCAGGAGCGGCAGGATGCGTGGCTCCCGGACGGTGGTCCGGCTGGGCGCGGTGCTGGCCGGGGCAGCCCTTGTGGCTGTCCTGGCGGCCGCTGCCCTCCGTCTCGTTCCGCAGGACGCGGCGGGCCGGGCGTGGATCGCCGCGGCATGTGACGTGGGCCAGGGAGACGCACTGGCAGTACGGACGGGGCCGGAGTCTGCAGTCGTGATCGACGCTGGCCCGGACCCGCCTGCTTTGGATGCGTGTTTGGACCGGTTACGGATCCGGACGATCGATCTGCTCGTCATCACCCATGCCCACGCGGACCACTACGCCGGGGCCGCTGCAGCCGGTGACGGCAGGATGGTGGAATCGCTCGCGTTCTCCTCCGCAGAGCCCGGCCTGCCCGCGGAAATCTCGGAACTTGCCCGCGGGCTCGGCGTCCAACCCCAGCGCCTGGCTAAGGGCGGACACGGCCAGCACGGGGGAGTGCGGTGGGACGTTCTCTGGCCGCCTGCCAAAGCTTCCCCTGGGGCAACCGGGAACGGACCCCCGGCCGGACTGACCGAAAATGACGCCAGCGCCGTCCTGCTCGTGCGGACTGAAGGAATAAACCTGTTGTTCACCGGGGACCTGGAAGAAGACGCTGCCCGGCAGATGCTGCGTTCCAGTCCTGAATTGCGGTCGGAAACCGTGCACGTTCTCAAGGTGGCGCACCACGGCGCACGCAACTCCGGTGGGGTGCTGCCGGCAGAGCTGCGGCCGCCGCTCGCGCTGATCTCCGTGGGGAAGGAGAACACCTACGGACATCCCGCACCTGAAACGCTGAAGAACCTTGAACAGGCAGGCTCGCGAATCGCCCGAACGGATCAGCTGGGTAGCTTTGTCCTGCACCTCAAGGACGGCAGCCTGCTGGTGAGCGGACTGGATGCCGGGTTCTGACGATTTCCTGGCTGGCGGCAGAACGTGCTGGTCCGCTCACACGGCGGGGCTGGACAGGATGGTCCGCAGGTCCGCCATTGCCGCAGTGAAGTCCTTCGCACTGGCCTGCACATTGGCGGCCGCGCCCAGCCACCCGGCTTCCATGACGGAAATCGCGGCGTAGGCAGCATTCGCTGCGAGGGACGCCTCGTAGGCGGGGTCGCCGTCGATGCTCGAGTACTGCGGATTGGCGGCCAGCCAGTCCCGGACTGTGGTCATGAACTGGGCACAGGCATCCACCAGGGTGGTGGTTCCGGCATCACGGGCAGCAGGCTGTTTGCCGGCAAGTTCCGCCCGCAGCGTGGCCACCTCCGGGTCGGTGCTCTCCAGCGACGCACAAATAAGCGCGAACGTGCCCGCCGGGGTGTCCCTGCCGTGCTTTGACAGAACATCGTAGGCGGCGTCCGGCGGCAGGACGTTCATTGGCCGGCCGACAATGGCCGCATTCCTCGAGGGGAAGTAGTTGAAGAACGTGCTCCGGGAAATCACTGCCTCTTCGCAGATCTCATCCACCGTGACGGCCTCAAACCCGCGTTCCAGGGCGCCCCGGACCGCGGCCAGTTCAATGCGGTTCTCCGTGTCCCGGCGCTTGCGCTCCCGGAGTCCGGGTGCACGGGCAGAGTCACCAGTGGCCTCGGGAACCGGTATACACGGGACGCTTTCCTGCCGTGAGGCATCGTTCACTCCGACCACGCTCCGCAGGGCGTCGGCTGCGGAGAGGCAGGCTGCCAGCGGCTCGGGCAGGTCGCGCAGCGGAATGCTCCACCACTGCGAAGCCGCGTACAGGGCCGCGTATCCGGACGTGACCGCAAGAACTGCTTCGGTCCGCGGGTCACCGGGAAGCCGGGCATGCTGCGGATTGGCCCGAAGCCAGCCTTCAACAGCGTCACTGAGGCTGTTCTGGACCCCAATGAGGCCGGAGGAATACTGGCTCATGGCTGCGGGCTGCTCGGTGATCAGCCGGGTCCGGTCCCGCAGGACATCGGCGTCGGCGGTCCGGTGGGCGAGGCTGGGAACCTGCAGTTCCAGCAGTCCCCGGACCAGGTCTTCGGCATGCCGCGAGAAAATTGGGTGCGTCACCTCGGGGCCAGGCACCGTCAGTGGCTTGCCGATGATCGCAGCGTCCCGGGACTGGAAATGGTTGAAGAACGTACTCCGGGAAATATCGGCCCGGGAACAGATCATTTCAACCGTCACGCGTTCAAAGCCCTGTTCCAGCGCGGCGCTCACGGCGGCACGCGCTACTACGGACGGCGGCTGCCGGCGGGAGGGCTTGCGCCGGGAGGGGGTACCCTCTTCTGCGGCCACGAAATCACTCTCCTTAGGCGTATGCCTCCGCAACACTAGCGGCACCCGCCGATGCACACAAACTTGACCGGAGCCGTCGCCGCTGCCCGCTGCCGGCATGGTCAGTCCATCCTGATCGTCCGCCGCAGCCGCATCTTCTGTGGCAAAAAGGACGACGGCGGGAGTTGGCCGGCCGGGCCCATCGTGGCAATGTTGGGGGTGATTGATTCCGCGTTTATCTTCCCAGGAGCAGTGCATCCGTGAATCCGGCCGTGCCAAAGAAAACTTCCGCTAAGCCGGCGGCAGGTACTGTCTCCTGGCGGCAGGCCGCGCCGGCTCCCGTAGTGCTGCTGACGGGGCCGGAGGAGTACCTTGCCGGTCGGGCGATGGAGAACATCCGGCTGCAGCAGCGCAGCCAGGCTCCGGACACAGAAGTCATCCGGATCGACGCCGCTGCCTATGCCTCCGGGGAACTGACACTCATTGCCAGCCCGTCCCTCTTTGGCGAGGCCAAGTTGATCGAAGCGGCGAACCTCGCCCACATGAGCGAGGAGTTCCTGAACGATACGCTGGCCTACCTGTCGGACCCGGCCCCGGACACGGTGCTGGTCCTGCATCATGGCGGGGGAAACCGGGGAAAGAAACTGCTGGACGCCGTCAAGTCCTCCAAGGCGCCGGTGGTTGACTGCCAGCCGTTCAAGAAGGACGCCGACAAAGCTGATTTTGTCTCCCAGGAGTTCAAGGCAGCCAAGCGCCGGATCGACGGCGGAGCGGTCCGTGCGCTGGTCAGCGCCGTAGGGTCCAGCCTGGCCGAACTCGCGTCCGCCTGCCAGCAGCTGATGAACGACACCTCCGGCGAAGTTACCGAAGAAACTGTCGAGAAATACTACGGCGGGCGGGTCGAAGCAACAGCGTTCAAGGTAGCGGACGCCGCATTAGCCGGCCGGGCGGGCGCGGCGCTCTCAATGCTGCGGCACGCCCTGGCCACTGGAGTGGACCCGGTTCCGCTGGTGGCCGCACTGGCCATGAAGGTGCGGGGCGTGGCCCGGGTGGCAGACCTCCGCGGCTCGTCCGCGTCGCTGGCCAAGGAACTGGGGATGGCTCCCTGGCAGGTTGACCAGGCACGCCGGGACGCGCAGCGGTTCTCCTCCGAATCCCTGGTGAAGGCCGTGCAGGTCCTCGCCGAGGCGGACGCGCAGGTCAAGGGCGCCGGCCGTGACCCGGTGTATGCGGTGGAGCGGGCCGTAACCGTGATTGCACTGGCAGCCTCCGGGCGCTAGGTACGCACCCCCGCAGTGTCCGGCTGGCTGAGGCCGCCGGCACATCTGCATGGGGCCTTAACCCAAAAACGGCCGGTCCCGAAGGACCAGCCGTTTCTGCGTAAAACTCAGGGTGTTGCTTCCGCTTAGAGCGCGTTGACCTTCTTGGAGATGGCCGACTTGCGGTTAGCAGCGTTGTTCTTGTGGATAACGCCCTTGCTGACAGCCTTGTCCAGCTTGCGGGTAGCAGCCTGCAGGGCTGCCTGAGCCGCTTCCTTGTCAGCAGCGGTGACAGCGTTATCCACGTTGCGGATAAGCGTCTTCAGCTCGGACTTCACCGAGTTGTTGCGCTGACGCGCCTTCTCGTTGGTGAGGATGCGCTTCTTCTGGGACTTAATATTGGCCACTTATAAACTCTCTTTGTATTGCGGACTTGGTCGGTGAGGGAATTTCAGACCAGACATTGACTGAGCGGCGTGGGGATACCGTAATGGCGCCCGGCCTGAAGTGCCCGTCGACCTGCGCGGACACACAGCAATAAATGTTAGCAGAACTTCGCGGGCAGTGCGGAACCCGGCACGCTTCCGGGCCCGGTCAGCCGCGAAGAGCGGAGAGCCGGTCCGCCACCCGTTCGAAGACAGCGCGGTCCACTACTGCACCCTGGCGCCGGACATCGGCCGGGTCCAGGGTGATAATGCGGTCCAGTTTTACTTCACTGGGACGGCCCTTGCTGTCCCAGGCGCCGGAACCAATGTCCAGATAGGCCGGATCCGATCCACGGGAGTTGTTCCGGTCCCTCGTGGTCAGCATCAGGCCCAGCAGGCGGGAGCCGCTGCGCCCAATCAGCAGTACCGGGCGGTCCTTGCCCTGGGAAGGATCCTCTTCGTACGGGACCCAGGCCCAGACAACTTCACCGGGGTCCGGGGCTCCGTCCGGCCTGGGGGCATAGACGGGCTGAATGCGTCCGGTGTAGTCACCGGGATAGCCGGCAGTCCGGGACGTGCGCGCCGAAGACGTCCCTGCAGCAACCGTCCCCGGAGCCGAAAACCGCGGGTCCGGCGTCCGGCTGGTCTTGGACAGGGCCCGGCGGGGAGCCTTCGCAGGTGGCGCGGCCAGGTGCCGGGCCGCACGCAGGGCCGTCCGGGCAAGGCTGAGCAGGTTGCGGGAAGAAAAAGCCATGCGGACATCCTAGGCCCGGCAACTGCCGGGCCGCTGCGCAGCGTCCGGCCAGTGTCAGCCGCGGACAGTTCGGGTCCGGCGGGGTAAACGTGGGAGACTGTTAACTTAGAAACCAGTCCAACTTCGTTCAATCCCTGCGTGCGAGCGGCGCTTCGGAATGCGATCGCGCATCCGGCACGGCGCCGAAGCCATGCAAACAGTAAAGGAACCGCCACAGTGTCACCTCTGGCCCGCTTCTCACCGGTGCCTGCCGCGACGGATCCGGCGATCATTCGGAATTTCTGCATCATCGCCCACATCGACCATGGCAAGTCCACCCTGGCTGACCGCATGCTCCAGCTCACCGGCGTAGTCCAGCAGCGGGACATGAAAGCCCAGTACCTGGACCGCATGGACATTGAACGCGAACGCGGAATCACCATCAAGTCCCAGGCTGTACGCATGCCGTGGGAACTCGAGAACACCTCCTACGCCCTGAACATGATCGACACCCCGGGCCACGTCGACTTCACCTATGAAGTCTCCCGCTCCCTGGCGGCCTGCGAAGGAGCAGTGCTGCTGGTGGATGCCGCTCAGGGGATCGAAGCGCAGACCCTTGCCAACCTCTATCTGGCGATGGAAAACGACCTGACCATCATCCCGGTCCTCAACAAGATCGACCTGCCGGCAGCGCAGCCGGAGAAGTACGCCGAGGAACTCGCCCATCTGATCGGCGGCGACCCTGCGGACGTCCTGAAGGTCTCCGGCAAGACCGGTGTGGGCGTCGAAACCCTGCTGGACCAGATTGTCCGGGACATTCCGGCCCCGGTGGGCGATCCCAACGCACCGGCACGTGCCATGATCTTCGACTCCGTCTATGACACCTACCGCGGCGTGGTCACCTACGTCCGCGTGGTGGACGGCAAGCTCTCCCCGCGCGAACGCGTGCAGATGATGTCCACCCGCGCGAGCCACGAACTCCTTGAAATCGGCGTCAGCTCGCCCGAACCCACGCCTTCCAAGGGCCTCGGCGTCGGCGAGGTGGGTTACCTGATCACCGGTGTGAAGGACGTCCGCCTGTCCAAGGTGGGGGACACCGTCACCAATCTGGCAAAGCCCGCCGCCGAATCACTGCCCGGCTACGCCGATGCCAAGCCCATGGTCTTCTCCGGCCTGTACCCGATCGACGGCGCCGACTACCCGGTACTGCGTGACGCGCTGGAAAAGCTGATGCTCAACGACGCCGCGCTGGTGTACGAACCCGAAACCTCGGCCGCCCTCGGTTTCGGTTTCCGCGTGGGCTTCCTTGGCCTGCTGCACCTCGAAATCACGCGTGAACGGCTCGAGCGCGAATACAACCTGGACCTCATCTCCACCGCACCCAACGTTGAGTACGAGGTGACGCTTGAGGACAACAAGGTGGTCACCGTGACCAACCCCAGCGAGTACCCCGAAGGCAAAATCAAAGAGGTCCGCGAGCCGATGGTGGCGGCCACCATCCTGGCACCCAGTGAGTTCGTGGGGGCCATCATGGAACTGTGCCAGACCCGCCGCGGTGTCCTGGGCGGCATGGACTACCTCTCCGAAGACCGGGTAGAAATCCGGTACCGCCTGCCGCTGGCCGAGATTGTCTTCGATTTCTTCGACGTGCTGAAGTCCAAGACCCGCGGCTACGCCTCCCTGGACTGGAAGGCCGACGGCGAGCAGGTCTCCGACCTGGTCAAGGTGGACATCCTGCTGCAGGGCGAGCAGGTGGACGCCTTCAGCTCCATTACCCACAAGGACAAGGCCTACGCCTACGGCGTCATGATGACCGGGAAGCTGCGGGAACTGATTCCCCGGCAGCAGTTCGAGGTTCCCATCCAGGCCGCCATCGGCTCCCGCATCATTGCCCGCGAATCCATCCGCGCCATCCGCAAGGACGTGCTTGCCAAGTGCTACGGCGGCGACATCAGCCGTAAGCGCAAGCTGCTGGAAAAGCAGAAGGAAGGCAAGAAGCGCATGAAGATGGTTGGCCGCGTGGAAGTCCCGCAGGAAGCCTTCGTGGCTGCCCTGTCCTCCGACGAATCCAAGGACAAATCCAAGAAGTGACACCCAGCGCACTGCCCCTCGGGGATCCCGCGCCAAAGGACGGACTTCTCCCGTCCGACGCAGCAGCGGCGGCTGCAGAGCGGAAATTCGGGCTGTACGTCCACATTCCGTTCTGCGCCGTACGCTGCGGCTACTGCGACTTCAACACCTACACCGCTACCGAACTGGGTGGAGGTGCCTCGCAGGACGCCTACGCGGCCACAGCCGCGCAGGAGGTGCGTTTCGCTGCCGGGGCGCTGACGGCGTCAGGCCTTCCCGAACGCCCCATTGAGACTGTCTTCTTCGGCGGCGGAACCCCAACCCTGCTGCCCGCCGAAGACCTGGCCGCCATCCTGGGCACAGCCGTACAGCAGTGGGGTCTGGCACCAGGCGCGGAAGTTACCACTGAGGCCAACCCCGACTCGGTGACCCCGGAATCGCTGCAGCTTCTTGCCGATGCCGGCTTCACCCGCGTGTCCTTTGGCATGCAGTCCGCCGTGCCGCACGTCCTGGCGGTCCTGGACCGCACCCATACGCCTTCCCGGGTGCCTCAGGCGGTGCAGTGGGCGCGGGATGCCGGACTGAAAGTCAGCGTCGACCTGATCTACGGCACGCCCGGTGAGTCCCTGGCGGACTGGAAGCACTCGGTCGAGGAAGCCCTGAGCTACGAACCCGACCACATTTCCGCCTACGCGCTGATCGTAGAGGAGGGGACCAAGCTGGCCGCGCGCATGCGCCGCGGCGAAGTCCCGCCTATCGACGACGACGACCACGCGGACAAGTACCTGCTGGCCGACGAGCTGTTCACGGCTGCCGGGCTCAACTGGTACGAGGTCAGTAACTGGGCGCGCACGCCGCAGGATGCCTGCCGGCACAACCTGGCCTACTGGCGCAGCGATGACTGGTGGGGGATCGGACCCGGGGCGCACTCCCACGTTGGCGGTGTCCGCTGGTGGAACGCCAAGCACCCCACGGCCTACGCCCAGCGCATCGCGGCGGGGGAGTCACCCGCCGTCGGGCGTGAGACCCTCGACGCGGACACCCGCTACCTCGAAGACGTCATGCTGCGCACCCGGCTGGCCGAAGGCCTGCCGCGGGAACTGCTCCGCCCGGAGGGACGGCACGAGATCGCCGGCCTGATTGCGGACGGCCTGGTTGAACCGAAGGCCGCCATCGCGGGAACCGTGCTGCTCACGCTTCGGGGCCGGCTGCTGGCCGACGCCGTGGTGCGGCGCCTGCTCCCGTAGACCGTGCACAGAACCAAAAGACCCGCCGGCCCCCATGGGGCGGCGGGTCTTTCGCGTGGGGCCGGAAGCGTCAGCGCTGACGTGTCAGCGGAAACGGCGCAGGTTGAAACGGTAGCGGTAAGGCCGGCCGCGGTTGCATTCGATTCCGGCGATCACCGAGTACACTGCCACGACAATCCAGATGAGTGCATTCAGGATGGCGAAATACCCGCCGACCACCGGAATGAAGGAAAGCAGCCAGGCAACGAGGGCCAGGATGGTGGGGGGTAGCGTGAAGTTCAGCGCTTCCTTGGACTCCTGGGCCGTGAACGGCCCGCGGTCACGGAACACCAGATAGATGATGAGGGAAGGAACAAAACCCAGGATCCCGCCAAAATGGGAAAGGGTTGCCCACTGGCGGTCTTCCGACGCGGTCAGGGGAAGGGCGTTGGCCGGGGCACCCTGGTAGTCCGGGCGCGCCGGCGAACCGCTGTTAGCCGGCTGCGGGTGGTTCGGGCGTGGGTTGGACACGGTGGCTTTTCCTTTAACTCTCAGATGACGCAGGGGTCGCCCCCCCCGCGGGTACCTGTTGTTAGACAAGGGTACTGGCTTCAGCGGCCGGAGCAGGCACCGGGGCCCCGCGTGCCGTGCCGACGGCGGGCGCGCCAGGTTTCCGGCGCAGTCCTACGGAACGGTGAGGAAGTCGATGACTTCCTCCACCCGGCCCAGCAGTGACGGCTCCAAATCGGCGTAAGTGCGGACCGAACCCAGGAGCTTCTTCCAGCCCACGGCGACGTCGGTGTGGTCGCGGTGCGGCCAGCCAAGTCCCTTGAGGATTCCGGTCTTCCAGTCTTCATGCCGGGGCACCACGGGCCATTCAGCCAGTCCGATGACGTGGGGCTTGATGGCCTGCCAGACGTCCACGTACGGGTGCCCGACAATGAGCACGTTCCCGGCAGCTCCGGGCACCCTCATGGCTTCAGCCGCTATGCGGGATTCCTTGGACCCGGACACCAGATGGTCTACGAGGATCCCGAGCCGCCTCCCGGGTCCGGGAGAGAACTCCCGCACGGCACCGGCAAGGTCGTCCACGCCGTGGAGGGGTTCGACGACGATGCCTTCAATCCGCAGGTCGTCACCCCAGACCTTTTCCACCAGTTCCGCGTCGTGTTTGCCCTCAACCCAGATACGGCTGGCCCGGGCCGTTCGCGCACGGACGTTCTCCACGGCGACAGAGCCTGACGCCGTACGCCGGGCAACGGGGGCCTGGGCCTGAACGGCCGGGACAACTTCAACGGGTTCGCCTTCCAGGAGGAATCCGAAGCCCAGCTCAAAGGACCGGGTGCGCCCGCGGTAATCTTCCAGCACCACCAGGTGCATGCCGCCGGATTTCTCGGTGCGGATCACCGCGCCTACCCACCCGGTCTGGACTTCCTCCAGCACCAGGCCCTTCTCGGCACCCACCTGCCGCAGGGCCTTACGGGCCGGGGCGGTGATGTCCTGCGGACCCCACTCGTAGCTGGGCATGACTCCTCGTTCCTGACGACGCGCGAAGGGCCTGCGGTGGCGGCAGGCACGCAGGAACCAATGCTAGCAACGGGAGCGGATGGTATTAGACTTAGCACTTAGGGACACCGAGTGCTAAGTCTGGCCTGAGAACAGCTGCCAGCGGAAAGCCAGTCAGCGAAGGAGGAAACCATTGAGCGAACCACGCCGGCTCGAGGTGCTCCGGGCCATCGTCGAAGACTACGTCCACTCGCGTGAACCGGTCGGCTCAAAGGCCCTGGTTGAACGCCACCACCTCGGGGTTTCCTCCGCAACCATCCGCAATGACATGGCTGTCCTCGAAGAAGAGGGCCTGATCGTTGCGCCGCACACGTCCGCAGGGCGCATCCCCACGGACAAGGGCTACCGCCTGTTCGTGGACCAGCTTTCGGACCTCAAGCCGCTTTCCGCGGCTGAACGCCGTGCCATCCAGACACTCCTGGAGGATGCGGAGGACATCGATGACATTCTGGACCGCACGGTGCGTCTCCTCTCCCAGCTGACCAACCAGGTCGCCGTCGTTCAATATCCGCACCTGGGCAATGCCAAGGTGCGGCACATCGAATTCGTCCTGC
Source organism: Arthrobacter sp. IK3 (assembly GCF_051337705.1). NCBI lineage: Bacteria > Bacillati > Actinomycetota > Actinomycetes > Micrococcales > Micrococcaceae > Arthrobacter > Arthrobacter sp. IK3. Next base: position 194,590 of record NZ_JBPPSW010000008.1, read on the forward strand.
TGGCACCGGCGCAGGTGCTGGTAGTCCTGATCTCCACGACGGGCCGGGTGGAACAGCGGGTCATCACCGCCCCCGCTCCCGTAACCGAACAGGACCTGCACGAACTGCGCCAGCACTTCCTCCAGGCACTGGCCGGAACCACTCTGACCCGGATCACTTCCCATCTCGCGGATACGCTGGCCACCGTGCCGGCGCACCTGCGCGGCACCGCTGGCGCGCTGGGACGGGCACTTGAACAGCTGGCCGGCATCAACCGTGAAGACCGCATGGTGATGGCCGGCACTGCGAACCTGGCCCGGGCCACCGGTGACTTCCCGCTGACCATCGGCCCCATCCTGGAGGCCCTCGAAGAGCAGGTGGTCATGCTCCGGCTGCTCTCCGAGATGGAACAGGATGCCAGGGGTGTTTCGGTGCGGATCGGATCCGAGAATCCGTACGGTTCCCTGTCCGAGGCATCCGTCGTAGCCACTGGGTACGGGCCGGACGCGTCCGCTATGGTTGGAATCCTCGGTCCCACCCGGATGGACTACCCCAACACCATGGCAGCGGTCCGAGCCGTTGCCCGCTACCTTTCCCGGGTCCTGAACAACTGACCCACCAGACCGGCAGGCGCGCCGAACGGTGCCCTGCGGAAGACTAACCACCCCCGAGGCGGGGTACGCAATACAGGAAGCGATGTGCACGAGTGAGTGATCACTACCAGGTACTCGGCGTGAGCCGGGATGCCACCGGCGAGGAAATCAAGAAGGCCTACCGCAAGCTGGCCCGCAAACTGCATCCGGACGTGAATACCGCCCCCGGAGCTGCGGACGAGTTCAAAGCCGTGACCCATGCCTACGAGGTCCTCTCCGACCCGCAGAAGCGCCGGGTCTACGACACCACCGGCCAGGAAAACGGCACGGACAACGGGTTTGGCGGCGCCGGCTTCGGCGGCCAGGGCTTCGGCTTCCAGGACATCTTCGACACCTTCTTTGGCGGCGGAGCCCCCGGCGGGGGACGGGGCCCGGCATCGCGCACCCGGCGCGGCCAGGATGCGCTGATCAACGTCCGGATCGACCTGAAGGATGCCGTCTTCGGCACAAACAAGAAAATCGACGTCGAAACCGCTGTCCTCTGCCCCACCTGTGAGGGCTCCTGCTGCCAGCCCGGAACCTCGCCCCGCACCTGCGACATCTGCCACGGCAGCGGCCAGGTCCAGCGTGCAGTGCGTTCAATCCTCGGCCAGGTCATGACCACCGCGCCCTGCGGCTCGTGCCAGGGATTCGGCACCGTCATCCCGGACCCGTGCCACGAATGTGCCGGGGAAGGACGCGTCCGCAGCCGCCGCACCCTGACCATCAAGGTTCCCGCCGGCGTCGGAACAGGCACCAGGATCCAGCTCAGCGGACAGGGTGAAGCCGGAACTGCCGGCGGACCGCAGGGTGACCTGTACGTCGAAATCCGGGTCAACGCGGATCCCGTGTTCATGCGCGACGGCGATGACCTGCACGCAACCCTGACGGTGCCGATGACGGCGGCCGCACTGGGCACCGTCATCACCATGGACACCTTTGACGGTGAACGTGAGATCAACATCAAGGCCGGCACCCAGTCCGGTGAAGTCACTACGCTCAAGGGTCTTGGCGTGACCCACCTGCGCGGTTACGGCCGCGGTGACCTGATGGTGCACGTCCAGGTGGAGACCCCGCAGAAGCTCGACGCCGCGCAGGAGGAACTGCTGCGCCGGCTCGCGGAACTGCGCGGAGAGGAATTCGCCGAAGGGCGGGTCAGCGGCAGCAGCAACAGCGGTGTCTTCGCCAAGCTGCGCGACCGTCTCGGCAACCACTAGGCGCCGGAGCCCACGGTGACCAACCCCATCTTCTTCGGCGATCCCGAACTCGTTGCTGCCGCGGCACCGGGGAGCGTCTTCGCGCTCACCGGCCCTGAGGCGCGGCATGCAGTGGCAGTCAAGCGGCTCTCACCGGGAGAAGACGTGGATATTGTCGACGGCGCCGGAACCCGCCTGCGCGGAACCGTACGGTCCGCCGAGCCGGGATTGCTGGAAGTCGATGTCCGGGACGTAGCGGTAGAATCAGGCCAGGACTGCGAGATCACGCTTGTCCAGGCACTGGCCAAGGGCGACCGGGACGAGCAGGCGATCGAGGCCGCAACCGAACTTGGCGTGGACGCAGTCCTTCCCTGGCAGTCCGAGCGCAGCATCGTGCGGTGGCGTGCTGACAAGGCGGCCAAGGGCCAGGCCAAGTGGCGCGCCGTAGTGACCTCGGCGGCCAAGCAGTCCCGCAGGTCCCGGATTCCGCAGGTGCGCGATGTCGCCGACAGCAAGGCCCTTGCTGCGGTCCTGGCGGGGACCGATTTGGTCCTGGTGCTTCACGAGGAAGCCGACGTTCCACTGGCAGCTGCCGTTGAACTCGCGCTGGCACGGTCCGTGGGAACCGGCCTGGAGGCTGGAATCCGGTCCATCGCCGTCGTGGTGGGGCCGGAGGGTGGAATCAGCCCGGCTGAACTCCAGGCCTTGCGGAACGCCGGTGCGGTTGCGGTTCGGCTGGGTCCGCATGTGCTGCGTTCCTCGAGTGCGGGCCCTGCTGCCCTGGTGCTGCTGAACCACCTGCTGGGCCGCTGGAACTGAGCACGGCCCGGGCGGACTAAGGTCCTTCCCGGGTCAGCTGCTGAATTTGGGCTCTCCGAGGCCGGAGAGCCTAGTAGACCGTGAAGCGCTTCGAATCCTCGTTCTCGCCCTCGCCGTGGAACACGCGCAGGCTGTACTCACCGGGGTCCAGGTCGATCTGGATGTCGAACATCGCCGTCTCGCCGGATGCGGCATCCAGCCGGATCTCACCGGATTTCAGGGCGGACGTCTCAGGCCGTCCGTTGACTACCCGCTCCACGCTCCAGAACAGCGGCTCATCGCGCTCCACGGCGGAGCCGGTGACCGTCACGGAAGCCTCAGTGCCGTCTCCCGCCTGCGGGCTGATGATCCAGATCGGCGCGGGCATGGACTTGTCCCGCGTGAGGTCCCCTTCCAGGTCCTCATGGCCGAACGCCTTGTAACCGGCCTTGCCGTCCACGAGTACGGCAACACTTGCGTTGTAGCCGGCAGTAGTCAGGCCCGCATTCGCGGCTGCGGCGGTTGCCGTATACACCAGCTGCTGGACCGCGCGGTGGGCCATGCCGGCATCCAGGGACGGCTTGAAGGCATCCGCGGAAATGTCCACTGTGATGACGTTCTTGCTGGAGATCGAGGCAGTGACCCTGGAGGCCGGGGCCCACGGCGTGAAGTAGTCATCATCTGACGGCGTCGCGGTAGTCATGGTCATTACCGCTTCCCCGATGGGGTCGCCCGTGTTCTTCGACGGAAGGAACTCACGGTACAGCTGGACATCGGACCCGTTCAGGCCCAGCCAGTAGACCGGCATCACTACCTTTGATTCCGTAGCTTCCGCAGGTGCGGAAACAGCCATCGGGTGACCCTCGGGGGAAGTCGCGGCGCTAAAGGAGCTGGGCATGCTGGTGGTGGGCAGTTCCGCAACCACGCCGCAGGAACCCAGAAGCAGCGGGGCTGCTGCCGCGGCCAGCAGGAGGCGGAAACGTGCGGAGCGGCGAGTTCGCTGCTCGGTCATGACTGTCCCTGCCTTCCATGTCCTGTGCCGGCACGAGTCCGGTCGATGCTGTGGGGGTCCGTCCGGGACAGGGGGTCGCGGCCGGAGCATTCCATCAAGCTTGGCACAGCCGCACGGGCCCAAACCGGGGGTTCCGGCCTTCCGGCCGGGACTGATACTTGATTGAGACCCAGACGATGCCAAGCCGAGACAAACGGCGTAATACAGCTCACACAGTCCGTAACTGATCCGCCGATCCGTTCCCTGCAGCGCTACCGGAAGCCGGCGGGGCACGTGCGGGCGCATATCCAGTAGAATTAAGAAGTCTGTGGGCACCATGAACTTCAGCAGACGTACCATCCAGAATTCCGATAAGGGGCGATGAGAGGCCGAGGGGCCGCATATATGACCGAATCTTCAGCAGGAATCGGCACCATCCGTGAGGACCAGCAGACGATTGTCTTCGACTCAACCGAGCACATGGTCCAGTCTTTGGGCGCGAACGATGAAGCCCTGAAAGTCATCGAGAACGCCTTTCCGGAGGTGAACCTCCACGTCCGCGGAAACGAGCTCTCAGTCTCCGGCCCAGCCCCTGCAGTGGACCGGACCGTCCGCCTCGTCAACGAGGTCCGCGTCCTTGCGCGGCACCAGACGCGGGTGACGCCCCAGATCCTCGAACAGCTGATCACCATGCTCAGGGACCAGAGTGCGGACCGGCCGGCCGAGGTCCTCACCCAGAACATCCTTTCGACGCGCGGCCGCACCATCCGCCCGAAGACGCTCAACCAGAAGAACTACGTTGACGCGATCGACCGCAATACGGTTGTCTTCGGGATAGGCCCGGCGGGCACCGGAAAGACTTACCTGGCCATGGCCAAGGCGGTCCAGGCCCTGCAGCAGAAGGAAGTCAACCGAATCATCCTGACCCGTCCGGCGGTTGAAGCGGGGGAGCGGCTTGGATTCCTTCCCGGCACGCTTAACGACAAGATCGATCCGTACCTGCGTCCGCTCTACGACGCGCTGCACGACATGATGGACCCGGAATCGATTCCCCGGCTCATGGCCGCCGGAACCATCGAGGTAGCCCCGCTGGCCTACATGCGTGGCCGTACCCTCAACGACGCCTTCATCATCCTGGACGAAGCGCAGAACACGACGCCGGAACAGATGAAGATGTTCCTGACGCGCCTTGGGTTCGGGTCCAAGATGGTGGTCACCGGCGACGTTACCCAGGTGGACCTCCCCGGCTCCACTACCTCCGGCCTGCGGATCGTCCATGAAATCCTGGACGGCATCGAGGACGTGCATTTCTCCGAACTCACCGCCACTGACGTCGTCCGGCACCGCCTGGTGAGCGACATCGTGACCGCCTACAGCGAGTGGGATGAAGAACGCCGTTCCCGCACCGGGGCAGGCAATGCGGCGCAGGAGAAGAAGCGATGAGCATCGAAGTCAACAACGAGTCAGCCATGCCGGCGGACGAGGAAGCGCTGTCCCGCCTGGGCCGGTTCGTCCTGGACGCCATGTACGTCCACCCGGAGGCCGAACTTTCGATCATCCTCGTGGACGAGGACGCCATCGAAAAACTTCACATCGAGTGGATGGACCTTCCCGGCCCCACCGACGTGCTGTCCTTCCCGATGGACGAGCTGCGTCCCGGCACACCGGGACGCCCAACCCCGGCGGGGGTCCTGGGGGACATTGTGCTGTGCCCGCAGGTTGCGGAACGCCAGGCTAAGACGGCCGGCCACGGCCTGGAAGACGAGCTCCTGCTGCTGACTACCCACGGCATCCTGCACCTGCTTGGCTACGATCACGCCGAACCCGAGGAGGAAGCCGAAATGTTCGGCCTCCAGCGCCGGCTGCTCTCGGACTACACGGGCAGGGAAGCCCCGAAGGAGACACGCAGTTGAGCGTAGGCGTCCTAGTGGTCATGGCCATCGCCTTCGTGGTGCTGGCCGGACTCCTGACCGCCGCCGAGGCAGCCTACGGCTACCTCCCGCGCCATGAAGCCGAGGCGCTGCTCACCGGCCGCGCCGGGAAACCGCTGAAGCGGATCCTGCAGCACCCTGTGGCGCACATGCATGCGCTGCGGTTCTGGCGGGTCTGGTTCGAAATGGCGACGGCGGTGTCGGTCGCCATGGCTTTCCAGCTCGTCGTCGAGAACCTTTGGCTTGCCGGGCTCCTGGCTACGGTCACCATGGCCGGAGTGGGTTTTGTGCTGGTGGGAGTCTCCCCGCGCCAGATCGGCCGGCGGCACGTCACCGGCGTCGTAGTCCTTACCGCAGGGCTGGTGAGCGTGCTGCGCACCATCCTTGGACCTATCCCCGGCTGGCTCGTGAAGATCGGCTCCGCCGTGGCCCCGGGAACGCAGGGCCCGGATGCAGCCTTCTTCACGGAGGAGGAGTTCCGCGAACTGCTGGACCGCGCCTCGGAAGCGGACATGATCGAGAACACCGAAGCGGAACTGATCCATTCCGTCTTCGAGCTTGGCGATACCAAGGTGCGTTCGGTGATGGTCCCGCGGACTGACATGGTTTGCATCGATTCGGGGTCCACCCTCCGGCAGGCGATGTCCCTGTTCCTGCGGTCGGGTTACTCCCGGGTGCCCGTCATCGAGGACAGCGCGGACCAGATCGTCGGCATCCTCTATCTCAAGGACGTAGCGGCCCAGATGCACGGCCGGGATCCTGAAGCCGGCAGCCAGGCCGTGGACGGTTTTTGCCGGCCGGTCCGCTATGTCCCCGAATCCAAGGCGGTGGGGGAGCTGCTGCAGGAACTGCAGCGCGAGTCCACCCACGTGGCCGTGGTGATCGATGAGTACGGCGGAACTGCCGGACTGGTGACCCTCGAAGACCTGATCGAAGAGATTGTTGGCGAAATCGTTGACGAGTACGACTCAGAGCGGCCGGACATCGAAGACCTGGGCGACGGCCGCTACCGGCTCAGCTCCAAGGCCGGAATCGATGACCTCGGCGAACTGTTCGACATCAGCCTCGAGGACGACGAGGTGGATACCGTGGGCGGCCTGCTGGCCAAAGCCCTTGGCCGCGTGCCTATCGTGGGCAGCGAAGTAGTCGTCGAGTCGATCGTGCTCCATGCCGAGCGGCTCGAAGGACGGCGCAACCGGGTCTCCCACGTCCTTGCCTGGCGGCAGCCGGAAAACGGCGAAGACTATACGACGGCGGCGGCCCACCCGGACCGCCCACAAACAACAGAACTGGTACCCCGAAATGACTGAACCCACGTTCCGCGCCGGATTCGTGTCCCTGGTGGGACGGCCCAACGCCGGCAAGTCCACGCTGACCAACGCCCTGGTAGGACAGAAGGTGGCGATCACCTCGGCGAAGCCGCAGACCACCCGGCACACCATCCGCGGAATCGTGCACAGGGAAACGTCCCAGCTCATCCTGGTGGACACGCCCGGTTTGCACCGTCCCCGCACCTTGCTGGGACAGCGGCTCAATGACCTGGTAGCGGACACGCTTGCAGAGGTGGACGCCATCGGGTTCTGCCTGCCCGCCAACGAAGCCGTGGGCCCGGGCGACCGCTACATTGCAAACCAGCTGGCAGCGCTGAAGCGGAAGCCCGTCGTCGCGCTGGTTACCAAGACGGACCTGGTTGACCGCGCCGCCCTCGCGAAGCAGCTGATGTCCGTGACGGCACTGGGCAACGAAGTGCTGGGGGAAGCGGGCTGGGCGGACGTTGTTCCGGTCTCCGCTGCCGACGGCTTCCAGGTGGACACTGTTGCGGATGTCCTTGCCTCACACATGCCCGCGTCCCCTCCGCTGTACCCGGACGGAGAGCTGACCGACGAACCGGAAGCCGTGATGGTTGCCGAACTGGTCCGTGAAGCGGCGCTCGAGGGCGTACGGGATGAACTGCCCCATTCACTTGCCGTGGTGGTCGAGGAGATTGTCCCCCGTGAGGGCCGCAGCGACGAAAACCCGCTGCTGGATGTCAGGGTAAATCTCTACGTTGAACGTCCGTCGCAGAAAGCGATTATCATTGGGCGGGGCGGTTCACGCCTTCGCGAAGTGGGAACGAATGCACGCCGCGGCATCGAAGCGCTGCTGGGTACCCGGGTTTACCTGGACCTGCACGTGAAGATCGCCAAGGACTGGCAGCGGGATCCCAAACAGCTGGTAAAGCTGGGATTCTAGCCGCCCCGGGCGGCGTCCGTCCGGGTCCCAAGCTTCTTTCCAGCAACGGCCCGTACACTTTGTTCATCCATTTTCGCAAGCCATCAGTTTCAGATCCAGGGGAGGGAACGGCTATGCCATCACGCCGTGCCGCTACAGGTCATGGTCCCTCCGGATCTGCCGCTACCAGCCGACGCCGGCCCTCACCCGTTCCGGGCGGTCGTCACCTGGGCAACGGAAAAGCGCGCGGGGCGCACCCGGTGCTTGCCGCGGTGGCAGTGCTGCTTTCCCTCACGCTGGTCTCCGGACTTGTGTTCGCAGGGGTCCAGCTCATGCGCCTGCAGAGCAACTTCGACACCAAACCGCTGAACATCGGGCAGGGCCAGCCTGAAATCCCCGCGGACACCAACCGGGATTCGATGCAGATCCTGGTGCTGGGCACCGACAACCGGGACGGCCAGGATTCGAACAACTCCGACGTCATGATGCTCGTGAACATGGCGGCGGACCGGTCCCATGTGACCGTGGTGAGTTTCCCCCGCGACCTGCTGGTCCCGCTGCCCGCCTGCACCGACCCTGAATCCGGACTCCAGTTCCAGGCGATGGACCTTGCCCAGTTGAACGGAGCGCTGGGCAACGGCGGTCCCGGCTGCACCGTGGCAGCCATCAACGAGATGACCGGCCTGAGCATTGACCACTTTATGATGGCCGACTTCAATGCCGTGAAGGAACTGTCCAACACCCTGGGCGGCGTTGAGGTCTGCGTCAACCAACCGGTAGACGATCCGCTCTCCGGCCTGAACATCCCCGCGGGGGTTTCCAGTGTCCAGGGCGACCAGGCACTTGCGTTCCTGCGCACGCGCCACGGCTTCGGCAACGGCGGCGATGAAGGCCGCATCAAGGCACAGCAGAGCTTCCTTGCCTCCATGGTCAGGAAGGTCCAGGGCGAGGGGACGCTGAACAACCTTCCCCGGCTGTACTCCATCGCGGACACCGTGACGAAGAACCTCACCGTGGATGAGGGGCTGACGGACATCTCCACGCTCATCGCCCTGGCAGGGCGGCTCAAGGACGTGGACCTTGGCAACGTCGCTTTCGTGACGGTCCCTGTTGTCCCGTACGAACTTGATCCCAACCGGCTGGTCCTGGACGAGGACGCTGCCCAGCCGCTGTTCGACGCCCTGATCGCAGACCAGCCCGTCGGCGCGGCAGCAGAAGAGGAACCGGCGGCGGAGACTCCCGGCACGGCGACCCCGGGGACCACCCCCGAGCCCGTGGAGGCCGAGATTGATCCGGCTGCCATTCCGGTGACCATCCTGGATGGCATCGACGGAACGGAGAGCGGCCGCGACGCCGAGCTGGCAAAGTACCTGCTCAGCGAAGGGTTCACGCAGGCACTGGCCGGCGGCCTGTCCGCCTCAACGTCTCCGGGCACGCAGGTCTTCTTCGCGCCGGGCTTTGACGATATGGCCCTGGAAGTTGCCGAAGCGCTGAACATTCCCGCATCCCAGGTTGCCGTGAGCTCTGCCGTGACCGGCGTCGTCGTGCAGGTAGGGTCCGATTTCACCAAGGGCAACGTCATGGAGGACACGGGGGATCTTGGCGGCCTGACCGGACAGACCGCGGCGCAGGTTACGTGCCAGTCAGCGTTCGGTTACTGAGTTTTCTATAGCCCCTAAACGTGCGTGCTAGTCTGGGCACGTGCGCGCAGAGATCCTCCTTCTTAGCTGCCGCGGCGAGGCCACGCAACCCACTGTTTAGGCCGAACCCTCGCTGCGGAGTTTGTGTTGCCCGGCCACCATTTCTAAAGCTCTCAAAGAAAAGGCCACCCCAGACATTATGCGAAACGCACAGCAGCCCTCCGGCATGCCGATCCACAAATATGTTCCGTTCCAGGACCAGATCAGCGTGGATCTGCCAGACCGCACCTGGCCGGACAAAGTGATCACCAAGGCACCGCGCTGGTGCGCCGTCGACCTCCGTGACGGTAACCAGGCGCTGATCGATCCCATGACGCCGGAACGCAAGCACAAGATGTTCGACCTGCTGGTCAACATGGGTTACAAGGAAATCGAAGTCGGATTCCCGTCCGCCTCCCAGCTGGACTTCGACTTTGTCCGCCAGCTGATCGAGGGCGATCGGATCCCGGACGACGTCACGATCCAGGTTCTCACCCAGTCCCGCGAGCACCTCATCGAACGCACCTACGAAGCCCTCGAAGGCGCGGACCGCGCAATTGTCCACCTCTACAACTCCACCTCGGTGCTGCAGCGCAAGGTCGTCTTCAACACGGACCAGGACGGGATCGTGGACATTGCGCTGACCGGAGCACGGCTGTGCAAGAAGTACGAAGAGCAGCTGCGTGGCATCGATGTGACCTACGAATACTCGCCCGAGTCCTACACCGGCACGGAGCTGGACTTCGCCCTGCGCATCTCGAACGCGGTAGCTGAAGTCCTGGAAGCCTCCACCGACCGGCAGATGATCCTGAACCTGCCGGCCACGGTTGAAATGGCCACACCGAACGTTTATGCGGATTCCATTGAGTGGATGCACCGCAACCTCGCCAACCGTGAGGCAATCATCCTCTCCCTGCACCCGCACAATGACCGCGGAACCGGGGTTGCGGCGGCAGAACTCGGCTACCTCGCCGGTGCGGACCGAATCGAAGGCTGCCTGTTCGGCAACGGAGAGCGCACCGGAAACGTGGACCTGATCACTCTGGGCATGAACATGTTCAGCCAGGGCATCGACCCGCAGATCGACTTCTCCAACATGGACGAAATCCGCCGGACGGTCGAGTACTGCAACCAGCTGCCCGTTCCCGAGCGGTCCCCGTACGGCGGCGACCTGGTCTTCACGGCATTCTCCGGATCCCACCAGGACGCCATCAAGAAGGGCTTCGAGTCCATGGAGAAGGAAGCCGCTGCAGCCGGCAAGTCCGTGGACGAACTCGAATGGGGCGTGCCTTACCTGCCGATCGACCCGAAGGACATTGGCCGCAGCTACGAAGCGGTCATCCGCGTGAACTCGCAGTCCGGCAAGGGCGGCGTGGCCTACCTGCTCAAGAACGAGCACAACCTGGACCTCCCGCGCCGCGCACAGATCGAATTCTCCGGAGTCATCCAGCGGCGCACGGACACCGTGGGCGGCGAAGTTACCGGGGCCGAACTGTGGCGTGTGTTCCAGGACGAGTACCTGCCCACCACGCCGGACACCGGCGCCGAGCCGTGGGGCCACTACGCCCTCAGCTCCGTCACCGCGGACACTGCGGAGAACGGTTCATTCCTGCTGACCGCCAGCCTGCGGGCCGGCGGCGTGCAGCAGCGCCGGGTAGCATCCGGAACCGGTCCCATTGACGCGCTGCTGCAGATCCTGAGCCAGGACGGCGTGGATGTGCGGCTGCTGGACTACTCGGAGCACGCACTGTCCGCAAGCGGCAAGGCAATGGCCGCGGCCTATGTTGAACTCGCCGTCGGCGAGCGTGTGCTGTGGGGCGTCGGCATCGACTCCAACACCACGCTTTCGGCGCTGAAAGCCGTCATCTCCGCCGTGAACCGGGCGATCCGCGACGCGTCAGGCGAATAGCATCCCCGTCCGGCAATCAGCCGGACAGCGCGCCCGGTACGCAGCTGCGCACCGGGCGCGCTGGCGTGCAGGAATACCGTCCTGCAGGAAAAAGCGGTCCAGCGTGGGAAAATGGATCCGTGGCCACTAAATCATTCGCTTCACGGACCTACCGTGACGAGGGCGTGGTGCTGCGTACCCACAAGCTGGGTGAAGCGGACCGGATCGTCATCCTCCTGACGCGCAACCACGGCCAGGTCCGCGCCGTCGCCAAGGGTGTGCGCCGCACGTCCAGCAAGTTCGGCGCCCGGCTCGAACCCTTCATGGTGGTTGACCTCCAGCTCTCCCACGGGCGCAACCTGGACATTGTGACCCAGGTCCAGACCAAGGGGGCCTATGGTGCGGGTATCGCCGCAGACTACGCGCGCTACACGGCTGCAGCCGCAGTCGCCGAGACGGCCGAGCGCCTAACCGACGTCGATGGCGAGTCCGCGAACGCGCATTACCATCTGGTCATCGGTGCGATGGCCGCCCTGAGCCGCGGAGCCCACTCACCGGAACTGATCCTCGATTCTTATCTCCTGCGGGCACTGTCCACAGCGGGTTGGGCGCCGTCCTTTACTGACTGTGCCCGCTGCGGAGCACCCGGTCCGCACAGCGCTTTTTCCGCCCCGCTGGGCGGTGCCGTGTGCCCGGCGTGCCGGCCGCCGGGCTCTGCCTCTCCGTCCGCCGAGACCATGCTGCTGCTTGCGGCACTGCTCAGCGGCGACTGGGGGTACGCAGACGCCTCCGGTCCACAGCCCCGCCGGGAATCGGCAGGGCTGGTAGCCAGCTACCTGCAATGGCACCTGGAACGGGTAGTTAAGTCCCTTCAACATGTGGAGCGTGTATAGCTTTGGTTCCTCCCCGCAACTCTCCGGCTGCTCCGTGGCCGCATCCTTCCGGTGCGGTACCGCCGCCGGTTCCCCGCGACCTGGTTCCGGCGCACGTGGCGATCGTGATGGACGGCAACGGCCGGTGGGCCAACCAGCGCGGACTGCCGCGCACCGAAGGACACCGTGCGGGGGAGGCAGCACTCCTGGACGTCATGGCGGGCGCCGTCGAAATCGGCATCAAGCACGTTTCCGTGTATGCCTTTTCCACCGAGAACTGGAAGCGTTCCCCGGAAGAAGTCCGGTTCCTCATGGGCTTCAGCAGGGACGTCCTGCGCCGCCAGCGTGACCAGCTGGACGAATGGGGAGTGCGCATCCGCTGGTCCGGGCGGCGGCCCCGGCTCTGGGGCTCGGTGATCAGGGAACTCGAGGTAGCCGAGGAACAGACCAGGAACAACACCACCTGCACCCTGAACATGTGCGTGAACTACGGCGGCCGGGCCGAGATCACTGACGCCGTCAGTGCCATCGCCGAAGACGTCAAAGCCGGCAAGCTGCGTCCCGGAAGCATTTCCGAGAAGACAATCCAGCGCTACCTCGATGAGCCGGACCTTCCCGACGTCGACCTCTTCCTCCGCACCTCCGGGGAGCAGCGGCTCTCCAACTTCATGCTCTGGCAGTCCGCGTACGCGGAGATGGTTTTCATGAATACGCTCTGGCCCGACGTCGACCGGAGGACCCTGTGGGAAGCGGTGGAGATCTACGCGCGCAGGGACCGGCGCTACGGGGGAGCGGTGGACCAGGCGGCAGCGGGAGCCTAGCGGCTGTGCTGTCCGGGCAGGTAGGTTGCCGCCCACTTGCCCAGCCGGTCATACGCCAGCCTGCGGACCGGCTTTGCGGAGAGCATCACGTCATGCAGCGCCCCGTCGAAACGCAGGACCGTTACCACCGGGCCCAGGAGCAGCGCCCGCTGGACCATCAGGTTCACGTCCAGCACGCTGTCCGTGCTTTTCATGGTCTCGTTCCAGGTGGCACCGATGGTCGACCGTGCGGAAGCCATCACCAGGACCGGGCACGTGATGTCCAGCCCGCGGGCCACCTTGGCATGGCCGGCCAGCACTGCAGTGATCCAGCCGGCCCGGACAGGCCAGCTGCCCGGCGGCTTCCAGACCGGATCCAGTTCCCACTCGCCGTCCGCTTCCGCGCTGAGGGACCGCCAGTAGAAATCCAGCTCGGGGATCTTCAGCCGGGTCTTGGGGCGGGTGAGCGCCAGCGGTTCAAGCAGGCCGGCAGCGGCGTTGCGGGCCAGGGAGCTGCCGCGCAGTTCAAGCCAGGGGCTGTTCAGGATCAGCGCCGCAATCCGGCCCGGATGCCTGTGCGCCCACAGCGAGGCGATCAGGCCGCCGGTTGAATGCGCCATGAGGGTCAGGCGCACCGGTGTCTGGGTCCCGCGGCTTTCGCGGATGTCGGCTTCGACGGCGGCCAGGGCTGCTTCGATGTCCGCGTCGTAGTCGGAGAGGTCCGTAATGAACCCCTCGGACTGTCCCGGACGGAGGCTGCGGCCGTACTTTCGCAGGTCCACGGCATAGAACGCGACTCCGCGCCCGGCCCAGAAGCGCGCCAGTTCAGTGTGGAAGAAGTAGTCCGCCCAGCCGTGGATGTAAACCACTGCATTCACCGGGGCAGGCTCCACCGGCGCCCGGAGCCGCGCCAGCCGTTCCCTGATCCGCCCGGTCAGCGACGGCGGCGGGGGAGGCTCCGGTGTGTAGGACACCAGCGTCGCGGTAACCGGGCCTTCGTCATCCTCGCCAAGTTCGAGCGTCAGTGCCCGGTAGCCGTCGCCGAGCCTGTCAGGTTGCCAGTTCTGCCCCATGTATCGAAAATACACGAACGAGTCGGTGCTCCCTGACCGCGATTTGGTGCAGGAGACCGCGAGTGGAAGCATTAAAACATGCGCGTCTACCCCACGTTCTTCCGGATGGTGTTCTCCGGAATGGACCCCGAAAAAGCCCACAAGATCGGCTATGAGGCCATCCGTGCCGCAGCCTTCACCCCTGCCGCGCCGGTGCTGCGTGCCCTGACCCGTCCGGCCCCGGACCAGTCAGTCGATGCGCTGGGCCTGAAGTTTCCCTCGCCCTTCGGACTGGCCGCCGGCTTTGATAAGGAAGGCGCCGCCGTCGTTGCACTGGCGAATCTCGGCTTTGGCCACGTTGAACTCGGCACGGTGACGGCCCAGGCGCAGCCCGGCAACGCCAAGCCCCGGCTGTTCCGCCTGGTGGAGGACCGCGCCGTCATCAACCGCATGGGATTCAACAACGACGGCGCCGCTGCGGTCGCGCCCCGGGTGCGGAAAGCCGTCGATGGCCTGTACCGGCGCTGGGGACGCAGCCGCCCGATCGTCGGCGTCAACATCGGCAAGACCAAGAAGGTAGGGCTCGAGAACGCCGTTGAGGACTATCTGGCCAGTACCCGGCTGCTCGCTGCCGACGCCGATTACCTGGTTGTGAACGTGAGCTCACCCAACACGCCGGGGCTGCGCCAGCTGCAGAGCATCGATTCGCTGCGTCCGCTGCTGACCGCAGTGGGACGGACAGCCGATGAAACTGCAGGACGGCACGTGCCGCTGCTGGTGAAGATCGCTCCGGACCTCACCGATGAGGACATCGACGACGTCGCACGCCTGGCGCTCGACCTTAAGCTCGACGGCGTCGTTGCCACGAATACAACGATCGAACGTCAGGGCCTGGTCACCGACGCGGAAACGGTTATTGCCGCCGGAGTCGGCGGGCTCAGTGGGGCGCCGCTGAAACAGCGTTCGCTGGAGGTCCTTCGCCGGCTGCGCAGCGCGCTGGGCCCGGATCCGGTGATCATCTCCGTGGGCGGCGTTGAAACCGGAGACGACGTTCAGGAGCGCCTCGCTGCGGGGGCCAACCTCGTTCAGGGCTATACGGCGTTCCTGTACGAAGGGCCGTTCTGGGCCGGGCGGATCAACCGCCGCCTGAGGGCGCTGCAGCGCCGGGGCTGAAAAACCGTCTAGGGCAGACAACGAAGAAGGGACCGGCTGAACCGGTCCCTTCTTCGTTGTCTGTATCTATGCCCGGGAGGCAGGAATCCGCTAGGAGACCTTCTCGCCGCGGCGTACCTGCGGCTTGGGGAGACGGAAACGGCGCAGCTGCAGGGCGCGGGAAATTCCGTACCAGACGTCGCCCTGGTTGGGCCCACCGAACTTCTCGGTGAGCCGGCGGCGCAGGAGGAAGCGGATGCGGATGCTGTCCACGATCACCAGGACGATCAGTGCCCAGAAAGCCATAAGGATGAAACTCTGGACAGTGAGGTTCTGGATGAAGCTGGCCACCACAAAGACGGCCGCGGCGATCATCACGAATTCGCCGACGTTCCAGCGCGCGTCCACGACGTCGCGCACGAAGCGGCGGTTGGGCCCCTTGTCCCGCAGGGGCAGGTACCGTTCGTCGCCGGTATCCAGGGCGGCACGCGTTTTCAGGCGTTCCTCGCGCATGGCGGCACGGCTTGCCTCGCGGGCGGCCTTGCGGTCATTGGGGACCAGCGGGCGCTGACGTGCCGCTACCTGGTCCTTGCGCCGCGGGGTGGGGGCACCCTTGCCGGTGGAGCCGCCGGACTTGGGCGACTCGGCCTGGGCTGCAGCTGCCTGATCCACAGTTTCCTGCGCGGTGGGCGCTTCTTTCTTTCGTCCGAACACTCATCAAGGATACCTGAACCCCACAGGCCGTGCGCGGCCGTTACGGCGCGGCCAAAACCCGGCAGCTGCGGGCGTTGCCGCAGGCCCGCGCCTCGAAGCGGCAGGGCGCGCGGTTGTAGGGTGTGCCCTATGACTTCCTCTTCCCACACCTCCAGCACGGTCCCGGACGAAGCAGCGCTGCGCGCCAGCGTGGCGGCGGCATTTCCCCGCACGCTCGAGGACCTCACCAGGCTGGTAGCCATTCCCGGTATCGCCTGGGATTCATTCGATCCGAAAAACCTGGACCGTTCGGCGGACGCCGTCGCGGAACTGCTCCGCGGCGCAGGCCTGGAGGACGTGCAGATCCTGCGGGTGGACAACAACGGCAAGCCCGGAGGCCCCGCCGTCGTGGCCCGCCGTCCTGCCGCGCCGGGCAAGCCCACGGTCCTCCTGTACGCCCACCATGACGTCCAGCCGCCGGGTGATCCGGCACTCTGGGAAACCGAACCGTTCACGGCGACTGAACGCCATGGCCGGCTGTATGGCCGCGGTGCGGCGGATGACAAGGCCGGAATCATGGTCCACGCTGCGGCCCTGCGTGCGCTGAACGATGTGCTCGGCGACGAGCCGGGCGTAGGCATTACGTTCTTCATTGAGGGCGAAGAGGAAGCCGGCTCCCCGACCTTCCGCACCTTCCTCGAAACGTACCGGGACCTGCTTCGTGCCGATGTGATAGTGGTTGCCGACTCCGGCAACTGGAAGATCGGCACGCCGGCACTGACCACCAGCCTGCGCGGACTGGTCGACGGGACCTTCGAGGTGCGGGTGCTTGGCCATGCCGTGCACTCGGGGATGTTCGGCGGACCCGTCCTTGATGCACCGACCCTGCTGGCCCGGCTCATTGCCACCTTCCACGACGAGCGCGGCAACCTCGCCATTGACGGCCTGGAAGGATTCGACGACGCCGCCGTGGACTACCCGGAGGATGACTTCCGGCAGGATTCCTCGGTCCTGGACTCTGTCCGGCTGGCGGGGGAGGGGTCCATCGCGTCCCGCCTCTGGACTAAGCCGGCACTGTCCATCATCGGCATCGATGTACCTTCCGTGGCGATGTCCTCCAACACCATCCAGCCCACGGCACGGGCGAAGTTCTCCATGCGCCTGGCACCCGGGCAGGACCCGGAAGCCGCGATGGACGCCATGGCCCGCCACCTGGCAGCCAACGCACCCTTCGGTGCCGAAGTGACCTTCACTCCGGGGGAGCGGGGCAACGCCTTCGCCACTGACACCTCTGCCCCCGCCGCCAAGACTGCTCTGTGGGCCCTGGAAACAGCGTGGGGAACAACGCCCGTCGAGATGGGCGTCGGCGGCTCAATCCCATTCATTGCGGACCTCGTGGAGGTCTTCCCGCAGGCATCGATCCTGATCACCGGCGTGGAAGATCCGGATTCCCGGGCACACTCGGCGAACGAGTCCCTGCACCTGGATGACTTCGAGAATGCGATTCTCGCTGAGGCCCTTCTTTTGGCCCGTCTGGGAATGCAGGAAACCCCTTAGCCCGTTACTGCTGAAGGGGTGCGCCGACGTACCATTGAGTGAACTGGCGCCGGCCCGCACAGCGGCAAGCTGCTGAGCGGACCGGCCGCCCGGACGGAAAGAGAGAAGCAATGAGCACTTCCACGAGTGAGAACGCTGGCCTGGTTGGAACCGAAGCCGCCGAAGAACTGCCCACGCATGACGTGATGCTCTCCGAGGTAGCTGCCGGCAAGGTCCGCTCCCTCCTTGAGCAGGAGGGCCGCACCGACCTGCGGCTGCGGGTTGCCGTTCAGCCCGGAGGCTGCTCGGGCCTGATCTACCAGCTTTACTTCGACGAGCGCGTGCTCGACGGGGATGCCGTACGCGACTTCGACGGCGTCGAGGTCATCGTCGACAAGATGAGCGTGCCGTACCTGGCCGGAGCCTCGATCGATTTCGAAGATACGATTTCCAAGCAGGGTTTCACCATCGACAATCCCAACGCCGGTGGCTCCTGCGCCTGTGGAGACTCCTTCCACTAGGCCTGAAACCGCGGCTTTCGGGCCGTAATAGAGGGTATTCTGCCCGGCACGCGGTGCGGTCTGTCACTGGACAGCACCGCGTCCGGGGTAAGCTCTACACGTAGTAGTAAAACTGATCGTGCGCAGCTGGGGGATTTTTCTGTCCGCTGTGCCGCACTTGCACGTAACAAGAGGAAGGGCCGTCTGTGAGTTCGCAGGACCGAACCAGCAGCCGACGCGCCAGGATCTTAAAGATCTCAGCCGTAACGTCGGCCGGCGCGTTGTTTTTATCGGGTTGTTCATCAGATGTCCAAAAGGGCTGGCTGCCCACGGAACGGGACACGACCAACCACACCGGCCGCATCATGGACCTCTGGGTCAATTCATGGATTGCTGCTCTGGCCGTAGGTATCCTCACCTGGGGACTGATCCTGTGGTGCATCATCGCCTACCGTCGCCGGAAGAACGAGACCGGCTACCCGCGCCAGCTCAGCTACAACCTGCCGCTGGAAATCTTCTACACGGCGATCCCGCTGTTCATGGTCCTGGTGCTCTTCTTCTTCACCGACCGCGACATCCGGGCACTCGACGCCCGCGTTGATGATCCGGACGTCATTGTGGACGTCCGCGGCAAGCAGTGGGCCTGGGACTTCAACTACGTCAAGGAAGACAAGTACTACAGCGGTGTCCAGGTCAACCTGGACGGCGAGGAAAAGTCCCAGGACGAATTCCCCACGCTGTACCTGCCGGTCAATAAGTCCGTTGAACTGCAGCTCAACTCGCGCGACGTCATCCACTCCTTCTGGGTGCCTGCGTTCCTGCAGAAGCGGGACATGATCCCGGGGCGCACCAACTACATCACCCTCACCCCGCAGCAGGAGGGCACCTTCGAAGGCAAGTGTGCCGAGCTCTGCGGCGAGTACCACTCTGAAATGCTCTTCAATGTGAAGGTCGTCTCCGAGGCCGAGTACGAGGCGTACATCGCCACCCTCGACGATGGCCAGCTGGGTGCTGAATACGACCGCAACACCAACCTGAATCCGACGAAGTAAGGAGGTAGGAGGAAAGCTATGACTACCCTGGAATACACTTCGGAGGAATCAGGCACGCGGGTCGCACCGCGCGTTGTGCCGGTCTCCAAGGGACGCATCGTCGTCAACTGGATCACCTCCACTGACCACAAGACCATCGGGTACATGTACCTGATCGCGTCATTCATCTTCTTCTGCCTCGGCGGCGTGATGGCCCTGGTCATCCGTGCCGAGCTGTTTGAACCCGGAATGCAGATCCTGCAGACCAAGGAACAGTACAACCAGCTGTTCACCATGCACGGCACCGTCATGCTGCTGATGTTCGCAACCCCGCTCTTCGCCGGCTTCGCCAACGTGATGATGCCGCTGCAGATCGGCGCACCCGACGTCGCCTTCCCCCGGCTTAACGCGCTGGCGTTCTGGTTCTTCCTCTTTGGCAGCACCATCGCGGTCTCCGGGTTCATCACCCCGCAGGGCGCCGCCTCCTTTGGCTGGTTCGCCTATGCGCCATTGTCGAACACGACATTCTCGCCGGGTGTCGGTGGTGACCTTTGGGTCTTCGGCCTTGCCCTCTCCGGCTTCGGCACCATCCTCGGTGCGGTGAACTTCATTACCACGATCATCTGCATGCGTGCCCCGGGCATGACCATGTGGCGCATGCCGATCTTCACCTGGAACACGCTGGTCACCGCCATCCTGATCCTCATGGCCTTCCCGCCGCTGGCTGCCGCTCTGTTCGCACTTGGTGCGGACCGCCGGTTCGGTGCGCACATCTTCGATCCCGAGAACGGCGGCGCAGTCCTCTGGCAGCACCTGTTCTGGTTCTTCGGGCACCCCGAGGTGTACATCATCGCCCTGCCGTTCTTCGGCATCGTGTCGGAGATCTTCCCGGTCTTCAGCCGCAAGCCGATCTTCGGCTACAAGGGCCTGGTCTACGCAACGATTGCCATCGCTGCCCTGTCCGTGACTGTGTGGGCCCACCACATGTACGTGACCGGCGCCGTCATGCTGCCGTTCTTTGCCTTCATGACCATGCTCATCGCGGTACCGACCGGTGTGAAGTTCTTCAACTGGATCGGCACCATGTGGCGCGGATCGATCACCTTTGAAACTCCGATGCTCTGGAGCATCGGCTTCCTGATCACCTTCCTCTTCGGTGGCCTGACCGGCATCATCCTCTCGGCTCCTCCGCTGGACTTCCACGTCTCGGACACCTACTTCGTGGTTGCACACTTCCACTACGTGGTCTTCGGTACCGTCGTCTTCGCAATGTTCGCAGGCTTCTACTTCTGGTGGCCCAAGTGGACCGGCAAGATGCTCAACGAACGCCTGGGCAAGATCCACTTCTGGCTCCTGTTCCTGGGCTTCCACGGCACGTTCATGATCCAGCACTGGCTGGGTGTCATCGGCATGCCGCGGCGCTACGCTGACTACCTCGTGGAAGACAACTTCACCGCGATGAACCAGTTCTCCACGATCGCCTCCTTTGTCCTGGGTGCCTCCCTGATTCCGTTCTTCTGGAACGTGTACATCACCTGGCGTCACGGCAAGAAGGTTGAAGTGGATGACCCGTGGGGCTTCGGTGCCTCTCTCGAGTGGGCTACTTCCTGCCCGCCGCCGCGCCACAACTTCACGTCGCTGCCCCGAATCCGTTCGGAGCGTCCGGCCCTGGACCTGCACCACCCGGAACTGCAGCAGACTGTCACCAACGAGTCCGCACCGGGCAAGGTCTACGGTTCGGCTGACCGCAAGGAGAGCGTCCAGTGAAAATCGAGGCAAAGCTCTTCCTCCTGATGGCGCCGTTCTTCGCAGCAGTTGGCGTTGTCTACGGTTACCTCGTTGAGTGGATGGAGCCGGTAGGCTTCCTGGCACTGTTCCTGACCGCCGGCATGTCCCTGATGATCGGGTACTACCTGATGTTCACGGCACGCCGGGTGGGCATGCGCCCGGAAGACCGGCTTGATGCCGAAATCCACGAAGGATCCGGCGAACAGGGCTTCTTCAGCCCCTGGAGCTGGTGGCCGCTTGTCCTGGCGACCGCCTGCGCCGGTGCCTTCCTCGGTCTCGCCGTCGGATGGTGGGTGCTGTACATCAGCGTTGGCCTCGCCGTCGTCGGCCTGATCGGCTGGGTTTACGAATACAGCCGCGGTAACCACGCGCACTAGGCTTAGCAGCCACAACTAAAGATCAGTTGGCCGGAGGGCCCGCAGTTACCTGCGGGCCCTCCGGTTTTCTCCATGTGCGGCCGTTCCGGGGCAGGCCGGACGAACCCCTGGGAGGGGAGGGCAGGAAGTCCGTGGCCGGCATGTGCCCCCGGTATCCTTGGATAAGCACCCCACCCAGAGGAAGGTCCGGCCCGCCCATGTCCGAACCGCTGCCTGCACGCCCGGTCCCCGAGCCATGATCAAGCGTGCCCTGAAATCCTTTCCGGACGGGATCGATCCGGAGTCCGGGAAAGCCAAGCACCGTCAGCTCGAAGAGATCCTGCGGCGGTTCGTCGAGCTTCACGCTCCTCCCGGAACGGCCGTACCCTCGGAACGTGAGCTCTCGGAACACTTCCAGGTAGCCCGCATGACAGTGCGGCAGGCCATTGACGCCCTCGTGGCGGATGAGGTCCTGGAGCGCGTTGTCGGCGTGGGAACGTTCGTTGCCAGGCCCAAGATGGACCTGCAGATCAAGCTGACTTCCTACAGCGAGGAGATGCACCGGCGGGGCATGGTGCCGGATGCACGCGTGCTCACGTTCGAGCAGGTGCCTGCGTCCCATCTCGTGGCCCGGGAACTCCAGATCGACCCCGGGCAGCCTGTGGTGCGCTTCCGCCGCCAGCTGCTGGCCGACGGTGAGCCCATGAGCGTGGACGAGAACTTCATTCCCGCCTGGCACGTTCCGGGCATGCTGGAAGAAGAGCCTCCCACGTCGCTGTACCGGGTCCTGAGTGAACGGTACGGCATGGTCATTGAGTGGGGCGAGGACACCATCGAGGCCACGGCAGCCACAGCGTCGACTGCGAGGCTCCTCAATGTGGACCTTGGCGCTCCGCTCCTGAAAATCCAGCGCCACGCGTACGTCTCCCGGTCGATGGTGGACTACTCCGTGTCCTACTATCGCGCGGACCGCTACAAGCTCTGGGTGCCGCTTCAGCGGCCCGGAATCCGGACACCGCGCACTTACCACCCCGGACGCCACCAGGCGACCTGAACCAAGAATGGAGGGATCGCCGCATGGAGATCCTGAGGATGTACAAGCAGGACCCGCCGCGCGGGATGCTCTTCAAGGAAGTTGTTTATGAGCCTGAGGATCTTTCGCTCATGTACACCAAGGGAAGGGTTGGCCACGAGGGAACCGTCTCCGTCAAGGAAGGCATTGACCCCGGGCAAGCGGAGGAGCTGATCCACGAGTATGGAGAATCGGCGGCGGGGGAGGGGTACGCCGAAATCCCCGAGGAGGAGCAGCACTGGGTCATAGCCCAGTACGCTCTCAAGACCAAGGACGGGACCGAGCGTGACAGGTACCTTGAGCACAAGGCAGCAACCGCCATCGGCACCTACTTTTCCTGGCGGGGACTCGGCTCCGTCGAGGAGACCGGCTTCAGCCCGTACAAGCTGAATATCCTGTGCCTCGTTCCGGACGTAAAGCTGGCGGTCAAAGGCATTCAGGTAGTCCTGAGGGAATCCCGGCTGGACTTCACCAAGCTGAGCATCGGCTCCGCACCCTTCGCGGACCTGGACCACCCCGTCCGCCGTTATCCGCTGCCCTCGAAGGTGCCGTTCGCGCTCTAGGCGGCGCCGTTCCGGCTGCAACTACGACAGGAAAAACAAGGAAGCCCCCGTCCCAAAGGACGGGGGCTTCCTGAGTGTTCGAGCTAGTGCTTCTCGATCGAGGCCGGAGCCTCATCCACTTCGCTTGCCTCAACTTCGGCATGCGGCTCGTGGTGGTGTGCGGCCTCAAGTTCGGCCGGGGTCACCGGAGCAACACGGTCTTCGAAGAAGAACCGGGAGAGGGCCCCGCGGCGCTTCTCGCTGCGGCTGATCTTGCCCTTGGCGTCCGGCTGTGCCGGCGTGACCTCGGGGGAATCGAACGCAACGAGCTTGTAGCGCTTGAACTCGTCCAGCGGCTCGTGAACCTCGATGTACTCACCGTGCGGGAGACGGACGATGCGGCCGCTCTCGACGCCGTGGAGGACAATCTCGCGGTCCTTGCGCTGCAGTGCCAGGGCGATGCGGCGGGTCACGATGAATCCGATGACCGGTCCGAAGAAGAACAGGAAGCGGAGCCAGTACGTCACATCGTTCAGCGACACCAGGAAGTGCGTGGCGATGAGGTCGGAGCTGGCAGCAGCCCACATGACGCAGTAGAAGATGACGCCGGCAACACCGATGGCGGTGCGGGTCGGAGCGTTGCGCGGACGGTCCAGCAGGTTGTGGATCCGCTTGTCCTTGGTGACCCAGGCTTCGATCCACGGCCAGGTGAACAGGAGCGTGAACACGATGCCTGCAGGCACGAGGGCCGGCAGCAGGACGTTCAGGGACAGGGTGTTGACGCCCCAGGGGAACGGAATGTTCCACTCAAACGGGAAGCCGAACAGCCAGCCCGGCATCAGGCGCAGGGCGCCGTCAACCCAGCCGATGTACCAGTCAGGCTGGGTGCCTGCGGACACGGGGGAGGGGTCATACGGACCGTAGTTCCAGATCGGGTTGATCGTGAACACTGCCGAGATGAAGGCAATGATGCCGAAGACGATGAAGAAGAATCCACCGGCCTTCGCTGCGTAGACCGGTCCAACCGGGAAGCCGACAACGTTGTTGTTGGTACGTCCCGGACCGCGCCACTGGGTGTGCTTGTGGATGACCACCATGAAGAGGTGGATGCCGATCATCAGCAGGATCAGGGCAGGAACCAGCAGGATGTGAAGGACGTACAGGCGTCCAATCACTGCGGTTCCGGGGAACTCGCCGCCGAAGAGGAAGAAGCTGATGTAGGTGCCAACAACCGGAACAGCCTTGATCACGCCGTCGATGATGCGCAGGCCGTTGCCGGAGAGCAGGTCATCGGGGAGCGAGTAGCCGGTGAAGCCGGCAGCCAGGGCCAGGATGAGCAGCACGCCGCCCACTACCCAGTTCAGTTCGCGGGGCTTGCGGAACGCGCCGGTGAAGAAGACGCGCAGCATGTGCACCGATACGGAGGCAACAAACAGCAGGGCCGACCAGTGGTGGACCTGGCGCATGAAGAGGCCGCCGCGGACGTCGAAGGAGATATCCAGCGACGAAGCGTAGGCAACGGACATCTCTACGCCCTTGAGCGGAACGTAGCTGCCTTCGTAGTGGGTTTCCGCCATGGACGGATCAAAGAAGAACGTCAGGAACGTTCCGGAGAGGAGCAGAATGACGAAGCTGTAGAGCGCCACTTCACCAAACATGAAGGACCAGTGGTCAGGGAAGACCTTGCGGCCGAACTCCTTGACCATCATCGAGCCGCTTACGCGGGAGTCGACGAAGTTGGTGATGCGCCCGAGCTTGGTCTTCGGCTCGTAGGTGCCGGATACAGAGGTAGCACTCATGATCAGCCACGCTCCCAGTAGCTCGGTCCAACGGGTTCAGTGAAGTCGCTGGTGGCAATGAGGTAGCCCTCGTCGTCAACGGCGATCGGCAGCTGCGGCAGTGGACGGACGGCCGGACCGAAGATGACAGCGCATTCCTGGGTCAGGTCGAAGGTGGACTGGTGGCACGGGCACAGCAGGTGGTGCGTGTGCTGTTCGTAGAGTGCCACCGGGCAGCCAACGTGGGTGCAGATCTTGGAGTAGGCAACGATGCCGTCCACGGACCAGTCTTCGCGTCCGGGGGAGGGGTTCAGCTCGGACGGGTCCAGGCGCATGAGCAGGACAACAGCCTTGGCCTTTTCCTCGAGCTTGTGCTCGGCGTCGTTCAGGCCCTCGGGGATCACGTGGAAAGCAGAGCCCAGGGTGACGTCCGAAGCCTTGATGGGGGTGCCGCTCGGGTCGCGGGTCAGGCGTACGCCGTTGTCCCACATGGTGTGGCGCAGGACGTCACCGGGCAGCGGGCCCAGGTCGCGGAACAGGACGATAGCGGGCAGCGGAGCCAGTGCCATGGCACCCAGGAGGGTGTTGCGGATCAGCGGGCGGCGCTTGATGCCGGTTTCCTCGATGATGTCGCCGATCATCTTCTCGGCGACAACGCGGTCCTCTTCCGGACGGATCTCGTGGCGTTCCTCGATGACTTCGTGGTCCGGCATGAGGGTCTTGGCCCAGTGGACAATACCGACGCCGATGCCGAGCATCGCGAAAGCGGTGCCGAGGCCCAGGAACAGGTTCTGGACGCGCAGCGTCCCGATGCTCTCATCCAGGCGGATAAAGAAATATCCGTAGAAAAACAGGAGCGTACCGAGCACCGAGATGGCGAAGAGAATCGCCACCTGCTTCTCGGACCGCTTCTCAGCCCGGGGATCCGTGTCGGCCAGGCGAGGACGGTGCGGGGGAAGTCCAGGATTCTGGAATTCCCCTTCTTCGCCCTGGCCAGCCGTAGCGACGGTGCCCGAGGTGTTCGGACTGCCGTGACTATGGTCGCCCATGATCCCCCTCATCCTTCTCTTGAAACTGCATTAGTAGACCTATGTGTAACTGTGATGTCACCCCGTGGGGTGAGCGCGGCGATGACTAGGAAGACCGGGAGGTCAACCAGATGGTGAAAGCGATGATCAGGCCCAGGCCGGCTGTCCAGATGAACAGGCCTTCGGAGACCGGACCAAGCGAACCGAGCTCGGCTCCACCCGGGGAACCGTTGGCTTCGATGTTCTTCAGGAAGGTGATGATGTCCTGCTTCTCCTCGGGGGAGAGGTTCGCGTCAGAGAAGACGGGCATGTTCTGCGGGCCTGTGACCATGGCCTCGTAGATGTGCTTCTCGCTGACGCCTTCCAGGGCCGGGGCGAACTTGCCGCGGGTCAGGGCGCCGCCTGCACCGGCAGCGTTGTGGCACATGGCGCAGTTCACGCGGAACAGCTCGCCGCCGGCGGCAGCGTCGCCGTTGGCTTCGATGTACTCCTCTTCCGGTACGGAAGGACCGGCGCCGAGGGAGGCTACGTAGGCGGCCATCTGTGCGGTCTGTTCTTCGTTGAACTGCTGGGGCTTCTGCTGGGCCTGTGGGCCCTGCATGGCCATCGGCATGCGGCCGGTGCCAACCTGGAAGTCGACGGACGCGGCACCAACGCCTACCAGGGAGGGGCCGTTCTCGGTTCCGCTGGCCTCCATGCCGTGGCAGGTGGCGCAGTTCGCAATGAAAAGCTTCTCGCCCTGCTGCACATCATCGGCAGTGTAGGTGGTGGCGGCCTGGGCTTCATTGGCTCCGGAAGCAGCTGCGTAGATGCCGCCGGTAACGATGAGGCCCAGCAGCAGCAGTGCTACTGCTGCAAGGGGATGACGTCGCCTTTGCGATAGTGCCTTCACTTAGTGGTTCCTAACTTGTGTGGTCTTTTGGTTACTCGTGCCACTTTGAATATTGCTGTGGTGCTGCCCTGACGGACTACTTGAGGAAGTAGATGATGACGAAGAGGGCAATCCAGACCACGTCGACGAAGTGCCAGTAGTAGGACGTCACGATCGCGGAAGTCGCCTCGAAGTGTCCGAACCGCTTTGCGGCGTAGGCACGTCCGATGATGAACAGGAACGCGATCAGGCCGCCGGCCACGTGCAGGCCGTGGAAACCGGTGGTGATGTAGAACGAAGATCCGTAGGCGTTGGAGGACAGCGAGATCCCGTGGTGCACGAGTTCTGTGTACTCAAAAGCCTGGACGGCAACGAAGATGGCGCCGAGGAAGAAGGTCAGGTAGAACCACTCGACCATTCCCCAACGGGCAATCTGGAAGAGCCCGCCGGTGCGGCGCGGCTGGAGCCGCTCAGCGGCGAAGACGCCGAACTGGCAGGTGAAGGAGCTGGAAACAAGGATCACCGTGTTCACGAAGGCGAAAGGCACGTTCAGCTTGGCCGTCTCGATCTCCCACATCTCGCCCGAGGTGGAGCGGAGCGTGAAGTACATCGCGAAGAGCGCAGCAAAGAACATGAGTTCGCTGGAGAGCCACACCACGGTCCCTACGGAGACCATATTGGGGCGGTTCAGCGTGGGGTGAGCCGGGGTACTGGGGGCATGGGTCGCTGTTGTCACATAGACATTATGGCCGTAAAACTGCCCACTTCACCAACAGAACCAGACGAACGGCGCGTCCGGTTCGTTCCCAAACCGCCCACTTCCCAGCAACGGCGCGGAACTTGCCGTCCGGAAACAAATCAGCATTTTCTACGATTCGTAGATAACCTAGAGCCTGTGAGTATGTTTTCGAGTTCCGAGCACACCTGGCCGTCGCTTATTACCGCGCTTATTGCGGGGCAGAACCTGAGTTCAGAACAGACCTGGTGGGCGATGAACACGATCATGGCCGGGGACGCGTCAGACGCGCAGATCGCCGGCTTCCTGGTCGCCCTGCGCGCCAAGGGTGAGAGTGTCGAAGAACTCACCGGCCTGGTGGAAGCCATGCTCGCCAACTCCCGTCCCATCGACATCCCCGGCGAAACCCTGGACATCGTTGGAACCGGGGGCGACAGGCACAACACCGTCAATATTTCTTCCATGGCCGCCCTTGTCTGTGCCGGAGCCGGTGCCAAGGTGGTCAAGCACGGCAACCGCGCGGCGTCGTCCTCCTCCGGTTCAGCCGACGTCATCGAGGCGCTGGGTGTCCGGCTGGACCTGCCGGTGGACCGTGTTGCCCGGGCAGCCGTGGAGGCAGGCATAACCTTCTGCTTTGCCCAGGTCTTCCATCCCTCGATGCGGTACGCAGCCGTGGCGCGCAGGGACATGGGCGTAGCAACCGCGTTCAATTTCATGGGTCCCCTGACCAACCCGTCCCGTCCCTCCGCCTCCGCAATCGGCGTGGCGGACGAGCGGCTGGCGCCGCTGATTGCCGGAGTACTCGCAGCCCGCGGCGTCCGTGCCCTGGTGTTCAGGGGTGGGGACGGACTGGATGAGCTGACGACGACGGGCAGCTCCACCGTCTGGGAGGTCCGGAACGGTGCCGTGGAGCGCTCAACGGTGGATCCCCTGGACCTCGGGATAGGCCGGGCCACCCTGGACGACCTGCGGGGCGGAGACGCCGCCGCCAATGCCGCCGTCGTGCTGAGTGTGCTGGCGGGGGAGCGTGGCCCGGTCCGGGACGCCGTACTGCTGAACGCTGCCGCGGCCCTGGTAGCCCTGGATCCCTCCGCCGAAGGAACGCTGACGGACCGTCTGCGTCAGGGCCTGCGACGGGCGGAGGAGTCTGTGGACAGCGGGCAGGCGCGCAAGGCCCTCGACCGCTGGGTGCAGGTCACGCAGTAGGAAACCGGAAAATTCCGGCGGGCCGGTATCCGCAGGCTCGCAGCCGCAAACACCTAA